>NZ_AKJL01000021.1 GCF_000282355.1 Pseudomonas sp. GM49 | reverse complement strand
GCCGAAGGTCTGCCAGCCGCTGGCGGCGGCGGAGTCTTCCAGCAGGCGTACGGCGGCATCGATGGGGATGCGGTGTTCAGGGGCCTGCAATTGGGCTTTGCTCAGACCGACGGCTGCCATGACATCGCGCGGGTTGAAACCCAGGTACTGGGTGACCTCCAGGTAGTTGGTCAAGACGGCGGCGCGAACAAGCTTGGTCATGCGAGGGGCTTCCCTGTGCCGATGGCGATTGGCGTGAGCGTGGCGACTATATCCAGCGTATCAACAGTTGAACAGTTGTCATGTCGTTGATGGTTTTCATGTTGTCCGGTCGCGAATCAACGGTGTTGTTTGAAGCAATCGTCCCTGATCCGTTGATTACAGTGACCCTGCGCCAACCTGCGGGGTTTTTCGACCAGTGGTCGAGCTGTCCGGATGTCCGACAATTTGTCATCAAAAGAAAAGTGCCTGACGTCCAATGTAAAGCGCTTCGGGTGGGCGCTCTTTAATGTCGACCCTACAAAAAGCCCCTGGCGCAAACAGCCAGTCGAGTTATCGAGAAAGCGAAGGTGTTGACGTGGACAAATTGCAAACTGCCGCCACCGTTCTGATCGTCCCGGGTCTGCGCGAGCACGTGGCCGAACATTGGCAAACGTTGCTGCAAGCCAGGCTGGGCAAAGTGCGCAGCGTCCCGCCACTGGAAACCGACAAACTCGACTGCATGGCCCGTGTCCGGGCAATCCAGCACGAACTCGAGCAGATCGACGGCCCCGTGATTCTGGTGGCCCACAGTGCCGGCGTACTGATGGTCGCGCATTGGGCGGCGCATTACAGTCGTCCGGTCAAGGGCGCTTTGCTGGCCGCGCCACCGGACCTCGATGCGGTCTGGCCGCCCAACTATCCTTCTTCCGAAACCCTGCGTAGCCAGGGCTGGAATCCTCTGCCCCAAGGCCCGCTGCCGTTCCGCAGCATCGTGGCCGGCAGCACCAACGATCACCTTGCCACGCTGCCTGCGGTCACCCGCATGGCAGAAGGCTGGGGCGCCGAATTGCTCAATCTGGGCGATGTCGGCCACCTCAATCCGGCCGCAGGATTTGGCCACTGGCAGCAAGCCGAAGCACTCATCCTGGAGCTGGACCGCTAGTACAAGGAGCTGGACTGGCAGTACGCCAACCGGCATTTGCCCTCATTCCTTAAACGCAAACCCATCTATGTTTGCGTGAGGGCGGCTGCGCTTAAAACAAATACAAAAAGGCGGAGACAACGCAATGCACAACAATAAGAGTCACGGTTTCACCGTAGCGCGCTACACCTTGTTGGCCTCGGCCATTCTGGCCGTCATCGCGCCGGCGGCCCATGGGGTCGAGCTCGATTTGGGCAACCCGGACTGGACCGCGCGCCTGGATAACACCGTGAAGTACAACTACGGCGTGCGCACCGAAAGCGCTGACAAGCGCATGTTGGGAACGCCGAACAACAACGACGGCGACTACAACTTCCGCAAGTCCGGCACCAACATCACCAACCGTGTCGACCTGTTGACCGAAATGGATGTGGTCTACAAGAACACCATGGGCTTTCGCGTCAGCGCCGCCAGCTGGTACGACAAGGCCTACGACAACACCGGTTCCAACTCCAATCCGTTCGTCAACGGCAATGGATCGACGTCGGGCCTGATCGCCAACGACCCGCGCCTGGCAGCGGTCACCCATGACAACGTCGGCAATGGCAGCCCGCACCTGAGCAACTATGCCCAGCGCTACTACAGCGGTCCTTCGGGCGAAATCCTCGATGCCTTCGTGTTCTACAGCACCGAAGTGGGCGAGGAGTCGATGTTCAGCGCCAAGGCCGGTCAGCACAACGTGTTTTGGGGCGAGACCATTCTCAACCCGGTGCACTCGGTCAGCTACGGCCAGTCCGGCCTCGACCTGGCCAAGCTTGCCGCGTCGCCGGGCACCGAAGCCAAGGAGCTGTTCGTCCCGCGCAATCAACTGTCGATGACGTTCACCGTCAATCCGGAATTGACCGTGGGTGCCCAGTACTTCCTCGATTGGGACGCCGCGCGTCTGCCCGAAGCCGGTACTTACTACGGTGGTTCGGATCTGATCGGCTATGGTGCGCAGTCGTTCCTGCTCGGCAACACCAACGCCAAGGTGCCTGGCAGCCCGCTGGGTTGTGGCCTGGCGCCGTGCAACGCGTTGACCAACGTGCGTCGCGGTCATGACCTGACACCGGGCAGCAGCGGCGACTGGGGCATCATGGCCAAGTGGTCGCCGGCCTGGCTGGATGGCACCCTCGGCGTCTACTACCGCGAGACTTCGGAAATCCTGCCGCAAGCCTGGCTGGATGCCAGGGGCATTACCTCGGCCAACCCCAACGGCACCCGGCCGGCAGGGCAAGTGCCAGCGGTGGTCAACACCCTCAATTCGCTGGACACCGCCACCTATCAACTGGCGTATGCCGACAACATCAAGATCTTTGGCCTGAGCCTGTCCAAGGACGTGGGCGGGATCAGCGTCGGTTCGGACCTGAACATTCGTCACAACATGCCGCTGGCCAGTATCCCGGCGATTGTCAGCACTACCAGCCCGCTGGGCCTGGGCAAAGGCCTCGGCCTGTTGCCGGCGCGTACGGATGCTACGGGCGTGATCTACGACACCCCGAGCCGCGGCGACAGCATGAGCGCCACCGGCGACACCTTGCACTGGACGCTCAACGGCCTGATGACCCTGCCGAAAACGCCAGTGTTCGATCAGGCAACTGTGCTTGCCGAGCTGTACTACAGCAACCTGCTCAAGCTCGATAGCAAGAACGAAGCGCTCTACAAGGGCAAGGACAGCTATCGCGGCATCGACGCGCCGACCCGGGACAACTGGGGCATCGCGGTCAACTTCACACCGACCTGGTACCAGGTGTTCCCCGGTGTCGACCTCAACGCGCCGATGTCGGTCAACGTGGGTCTCGCCGGTGTGTCGCCGGTCTCCGGTGGCGGGGCCAAGGACACCGGCAACTATGCCGTGGGCGTCGGTGCCGTTGTGTACAACAAATACTTTGTCGACCTGAAGTACGTGGACTCCTTCGGCAAAACCGAAAAATGCAACGTCAGCGGTGTGAGTACCGGCCCGAACGGTGGTGACGGCTCTACCCCGAACGCCTTCAGCGGCAACGAAAACTACGCCTGTTTCGCCGGTGGCTACTCGTCCTTCTCCGGAGGTGGTGCCACGACTGAGGACCGTGGCGCCGTGTACCTGACGATGAAAACAACCTTTTGATTCACCACTGATTTGCTCAATGCAAGCAGGAGAATAACAAGATGAAATTCGCACAAACCGTGTTGGCTGCTTCGCTGGCCATGGTCCTTGCCGCCCAGGCACAGGCCGCTGTTTCAACCCAGGAAGCTGCCAAGCTAGGCACTAGCCTGACCATGGTGGGCGCTGAAAAAGCCGGGAACGCTGATGGTTCCATCCCTGCCTACAACGGTGGCTTGACTACGCCGCCGGCCAGTTTCAAATCCGGTGACAGCATGCGCCCGGATCCGTTTGCCAGCGAAAAACCGCTGCTGGTGATCGACGGCAAGAACGTCGACCAATACAAGGGCCTGCTCACGGCGACCACAGTAGAATTGGCCAAGCGTTTCCCGACGTTCCATGTCGACGTGTTCCCGACGCACCGTACCGTTTCGCTGCCCCAGGCCATTCTGGATAACGGCGTTAAGAACGCCAGCGGCGCCAAGTCCCTCGAAGGTGGCCTGGCCATCGACAACGTCCTGCCGGGCGTGCCGTTCCCGATTCCACAATCGGGCAACGAAGCGATGTGGAACTTCCTGTTGCGCTACCAGGGCGTGAGCATCAGCTCCAAGTACGACTCGTGGAACGTCGACTCCGCCGGTGTACCAAGCCTGGCGACCACCGGGCAAGCGAACATCTCCTACCCGATCTACGAAAACCTCTCGCAGCCGATCAGCAGCGCCGATGTGTACTACCAGATGAAGCTGTCGTACACCGGCCCTGCACGCCGGGCCGGCGAGGCGGTGATGCTCAAGGACGCTGCCAACCCGCTGCAGCAGCCACGTCGCGCCTGGCAATACCTGCCGGGTCAGCGTCGAGTGAAACTGGCACCGAACCTGGCCTACGACACGCCTAACCCTGGTACCGCGGGTGCGGGCACCTACGACGACGTATTCGTGTTCAACGGTGCGCTGGATCGCTATGACTGGAAGCTGGTGGGCAAGCAGGAAATGATCGTGCCCTACAACACCTACAAGCTGACCTACGTCCAGGATCCGAAGTCGCTGACCACCGCCAACCACCTTGCGCCGGACTTCGTGCGCTGGGAAAAACACCGCGTCTGGGTCGTCGAAGGCAACCTCAAGGCCGGCGCGCGTCACATCTACGCCAAGCGCCGCTTCTACCTCGACGAAGACAGCTGGACCGCTCTGGCCTCGGATCAATATGACGCCCGTGGTCAGCTCTATCGCGGCTCCTTCGCTTTCCTCAGCCAGAGCTATGACAAGCAGGTGCCGGATTCGACGCCCTTCATGATCTACGACCTGGTCGGTGGTTCGTACAACATCAACGGTGTGGTCGGCCCGTACGGCGGCATCAAGTACATCGAGCCGCTCTCCAAGGCGCAGTGGTCGTCGGAATCCCTGGCAGGCGCCGGCATTCGCTAAGCCAACCGCAAGCAAACGGTCGCACTATCCACTGTAGGAGCGAGCTTGCTCGCGATGGACCAGAGGGCGACGCGGGCATCCAGACAGCACGCGTAATCGTTCACGACCATCGCGAGCAAGCTCGCTCCTACAGCGGCATGACCTGCACGTCAGGCACACGCAAGTGTGCCTCGACGCGGTTTTCCGAAGAGGACGCAGCATGTGTTCGTATAAAAATAATATTTTGCGGCTGGCGTTGGGCGTCGTGCTCGGCCTGTCGCAGGGCGTCACTCACGCGGCCGAATACGTCGACGTGCTGGACCTGCCCGCCAGGGTCAGCGCCTTGGCGATCAACAGCCCGTTGTCCGGCATGGCCCGCGCCGGTGAGCGCGTGATTGCCGTCGGCCAGCGTGGCCATATTCTGTTTTCCGATGATGCGGGCAAGCATTGGCAGCAGGCCGTCGTGCCGGTCAGTGCCGATCTCACCGCAGTGAATTTTCCGACCGCCACCCAGGGCTGGGCGGTGGGCAATGACGGCGTGGTGTTGCACAGCAGCGACGCCGGCGCGACCTGGAAGAAGCAACTCGACGGTCGCCAGATCGGCGAATTGCTGATCAAGCATTACTCGGCGCTGGCCAAGGCCGAGCCGGGCAACGAGCAATGGCCCCAGTTGGCTACGGAAGGCCAACGACTACTGGATCAAGGCGCGGACAAACCGCTGCTCGACGTCTGGTTCGCCAACGACAAAACCGGCTATGTGGTCGGCGTGTTCAACCTGATCCTGCGCACCGAAGACGGCGGCCAGAGCTGGACCCCGTTCCAGGATCGCACCGACAACCCGCAGAGCTTGCACCTCAACGCAATCGCCTCCACCGGCGACGCGTTGTACATCGCCGGCGAGCAGGGTCTGTTGCTCAAATGGGACGACAGCGCCCAACGCTTCAATGCCGTGCCGACGCCTTATCAAGGCAGCTTCTTCGGCGTGCTCGGCAAGCCCGGTGAGGTGCTGGTCTACGGCCTGCGCGGCAACGTGCTGCGCAGCACCGACGGCGGCCAGAGCTGGAGCGCACTGGAAACCGGCCTGCACGTCAGCATCACCGCGGGCCTGATCGATGCCCGTGGCAACTACCGCTTGTTCACCCAGGGCGGGCAGATGCTGGTCAGCCAAGGGACGGGCGCGCAGCTGCATCTGGTGCAGCAACCGGCACCGACTCCGGTCGCCGGCGCCACCCAGTCTGCCGACGGCGCCCTGGTGCTGGCGGGCAGCCGTGGTGCCCGGACGCTGTCCGCCGATCCAGCCCTCGAACCCTAAGAGCGAGAACCCAGACATGGGCAATATCAAACAAGACGCCATGCCGGTGATCCGCGATGTGCGTGATTTCGACCAGCGATCCGGCAACCTCCTCGAACGGCTGGTGTTCAACTTCCGCCCGTTGTTCATGCTGTTGATGGCGCTGGCCACGGTGGTGCTGGGCTACATGGCGGTGACTCGTCTGGAGTTGCGCCCCAGCTTCGAAAAAATGATTCCGCAGAGCCAGCCGTACATCCAGAACTTCCTGGAAAACCGCCAGTCGTTGCGCGGTCTGGGCAACTCGGTGCGGGTGGTGGTGGAGAACACCCAGGGCGATATTTTCGATCCCGAATACCTCGACGTACTCAAGCAGGTCAACGACCAGTTGTTCCTCACCGAAGGCGTCGACCGCGCGTGGATGAAGTCCCTGTGGAGCCCGGCGGTACGCTGGACCGAAGTCACCGAGGACGGTTTCCAGGGTGGCCCGGTGATGCCCGATACCTATTCAGGGCAGCCTGAACAGATCGAACAGCTGCGCCAGAACATTTCCCGCGCCGGCATTGTCGGCAGCCTGGTGGCCAGCGACTTCAAGTCGACCATGCTGATCGTGCCGCTGCTGGACAAAGCCGCGGCCGGTGGCCAGCGCATCAACTACCACGCCTTCTCGCAGATGCTCGAAGAGCAGTTGCGCGACAAGATCGAATACGCCGGCGACAGCGCTGCGCGTAAATCCGGGGTAGAAGGCACCGGCCATTACAAGGTGCGGGTGATCGGCTTCGCCAAACTCATGGGCGACCTGATCGACGGCCTGATCCAGGTGATGATGTTTTTCGGCCTGGCGGTGGTTACTTCGCTGGCCATCATCTACGCCTATACCCGTTGCGTGCGCAGCACTCTGCTGGTGGTCGGCTGCTCGCTGATTGCGGTGGTCTGGCAACTGGGCATCGTCGCCTGGCTCGGTTACGCCATCGATCCATACTCGGTGCTGGTGCCGTTTTTGATCTTCGCCATCGGCGTGTCCCACGCCGCCCAGAAGATGAACGGCATCATGCAGGACATCGCCCGTGGCACCCACAAGCTGATCGCCGCGCGCTACACGTTCCGTCGTCTGTTCATTGCCGGGGTCACCGCGTTGCTGGCCGATGCCGTGGGCTTTGCGGTGCTGATGCTGATCGACATTCCGGTGATCCAGGACCTGGCGATCACCGCCAGCATCGGCGTCGCGGTGCTGATCTTCACCTCGCTGTTGCTGATGCCGGTGGCGCTGTCCTATGTCGGCGTTGGCGCCAAGGCCGCCGAGCGCGCGTTGAAAATCGACACCCGTGCCGAAAAGCATAAAGGCTTCGGCAAACTCTGGGATCTGCTCGATCGCTTCACCACCGCAAAGTGGGCTACGGGCGCCGTTTTGGTCGCCGTATTGATGGGCATTGGCGGTTACGTGGTCAGCCTCAACCTGAAGATCGGCGACCTGGAAAGCGGGGCGCCGGAGTTGCGCGCCGACTCGCGCTACAACCGCGACAACGCCTACATCACCCAGCATTACGCGCTGTCCAGCGACCTGTTCGCGGTGATGATCAAGACCGCGCCGGAAGGCTGCCTGAACTACAAGACCCTGGTGCTCGCCGACCGTCTGGCCTGGGAGCTGCAACAGAATCCAGGCGTGCAGGCCACGGCTTCGCTGGTCAACGCGGTACGCCAGATCACCGCCGGCACCTACGAAGGCAACCCCAAGCTCAACAGCATCCAGCGCAACCAGGACGTGCTCAACTACGCCGCGCAGCAAGCCTCGGTCAACTCCCCGGAGCTGTTCAACACCGAGTGCTCGCTGATGCCGGTGATCGCTTTCCTCAAGGATCACAAGGCCGAAACCCTTGATGCCGTGGTGGCGATTGCTGACAAGTTCGCCAAAGAAAACAGCAGCGACGATCGCCAGTTCCTGCTCGCCGCCGGCAGCGCCGGTATCGAGGCGGCGACCAACATCGTGGTGCGCGAAGCCAATCACACCATGCTGCTGTACGTGTACGCGGCGGTGACGCTGTTCTGCCTGATCACCTTCCGCAGCTGGCGGGCCACGCTGGTGGCGCTGTTGCCGCTGGTGCTGACCTCGATCCTCTGCGAAGCCTTGATGGTGGGCATGGGCATCGGCGTGAAAGTCGCGACCCTGCCGGTGATCGCCCTAGGTGTGGGCATCGGCGTGGACTACGCCCTGTACCTGCTCAGCGTGCAACTGCACTTCCAGCGCCAGGGCCTGCCGCTGTCCCAGGCCTACCGCAACGCCGTCTCGTTTACCGGCCGGGTGGTCGGGCTGGTGGGCATCACCCTCGCCGCCGGCGTGGTGTGCTGGGTCTGGTCGCCGATCAAGTTCCAGGCCGACATGGGCATCCTGCTGACCTTCATGTTCCTGTGGAACATGCTCGGCGCGCTGATCCTGATTCCGGCCCTGTCGTATTTCCTGCTGCGCGAACGGGCTCCTCAGCCGGGTTCTGTTACCGCAACCGAGAACACTGAATCCACTGAACGTCCGGGCATGCCCCATGCCCTGACCACTTCCGAGTAAGCCAAGATGTCTGAATACAAAGCTCCCCTGCGCGACATGCGCTTCGTACTCAACGAGGTTTTCCAGGTGTCCCGGCTCTGGGCCAGTTTGCCCGGCCTGGCTGACGTGATCGATGAAGAAACCGCCGCCGCCATCCTCGAAGAGGCCGGCAAGATCAGCGGCGAAGTCATCGCACCCTTGAACCGCGCCACCGACGAACAGGGCTGCACCTGGAGCAATGGCTCGGTCACTGCGCCGGACGGTTTTGCCGAGGCGTATCAAGCCTTCGCCGAGGGCGGCTGGGTCGGTGTCGGCGGTGATCCGCAATACGGTGGCATGGGCATGCCCAAGGCGATTTCGGCGCAGGTAGAAGAGATGGTCAACTCGGCCAGCCTGTCGTTCGGCCTGTACCCGATGCTGACCGCCGGCGCTTGCCTGTCGATCAAGGCTCACGCCAGCGAAGAGCTCAAGCAACGCTATCTGCCGAACATGTACGCCGGCACCTGGACCGGTTCGATGTGCCTGACCGAAGCCCACGCCGGCACCGACCTGGGGCTGATCCGCACCAAAGCCGAACCCCAGGCCGACGGTAGCTACAAGGTCAGTGGCAGCAAGATTTTCATCACCGGCGGCGACCACGACCTGACCGAGAACATCATCCATCTGGTACTTGCACGTCTGCCGGATGCACCGGCGGGGCCGAAGGGCATTTCGCTATTTTTGGTACCCAAAGTGCTGGTCAACGCCGACGGTTCGCTGGGCGAAAACAACGCGCTGTCCTGCGGCTCCATCGAACACAAGATGGGCATCAAGGCATCCGCTACTTGCGTGATGAACTTCGATGGCGCCACTGGCTGGATCGTCGACGCGCCGAACAAAGGCCTGGCGGCCATGTTCACCATGATGAACTACGAGCGTCTGGGCGTGGGCATTCAAGGCCTGGCGCAGGGTGAGCGTTCGTACCAGAACGCAGTCGCATATGCCCGTGACCGTCTGCAAAGCCGTGCACCCACCGGCGCGCAGAACAAGGACAAAGCCGCTGACCCGATCATCGTGCACCCGGACGTGCGTCGCATGCTGTTGACCATGAAAGCCTTGAACGAAGGCGGCCGTGCGTTCTCCAGCTACGTGGCCCTGCAACTGGACATCGCCAAATACAGCGAAGACGCGCCAACACGCCAGCGCGCGCAGGAACTGGTATCGCTGCTGACACCAGTGGCCAAGGCGTTCCTCACCGACATGGGCCTGGAAACCACTATCCACGGCCAGCAGATCTTCGGCGGCCACGGCTACATCCGCGAGTGGGGCCAGGAGCAACTGGTGCGCGATGTGCGCATCACCCAGATCTACGAAGGCACCAATGGCATCCAGTCCCTGGACCTGGCCGGGCGCAAGATCGTCGGCAGCGGCGGGGCGCTCTACCGTTTGTTCGCTTCGGAAATCCGCAACTTCACCGCCAATGCCTGCGCTGACCTCGGCGAGTTCACCAAGCCATTGAACGCCGCCGTGGACATCCTCGACGAGCTGACTGCGTGGTTGCTGGATCGGGCCCAGAGCAACCCGAATGAAATCGGCGCGGCTTCGGTCGAGTACCTGCACGTGTTCGGCTACACCGCGTATGCCTACATGTGGGCGCGCATGGCCAAGGTCGTCATGAGCGGGGATGCCGAGGACGATTTCTACACCAGCAAACTGGCGACCGCGCGCTTCTACTTTGCCCGCTTGCTGCCGCGTATCCACTCGTTGAGCGCATCGGCCAAGGCCGGCAGCGACTGCCTCTACGAGCTGCAAGCCGACCAGTTCTGATCGAAGGACAAGGAACTCCAACCATGCTGAATACAAAAATAATCCCGCCCGCCGACGGCGCTTATGCCTATCCCTTGCTGATCAAGCAATTGCTGCTGTCCGGCGTGCGCTACGAGCCGGGCCGGGAAATCGTCTACGCCGACAAACTGCGCTACAGCTACCAGACGCTGAACCAGCGCATCCGCCGACTGGCCAATGCGCTGACGGCGGCCGGGGTCAAGGCCGGGGATACCGTGGCCCTGCTCGACTGGGACAGCCACCGCTACCTGGAATGCTTCTTCGCCGTGCCGATGATCGGCGCGGTGCTGCACACGGTGAACATTCGCCTGTCGCCGGAGCAGGTGCTGTTCACCATGAACCACGCCGAAGATGACCTGGTGCTGGTGCATGACGACTTCCTGCCCCTGGTCGAGCAGATCCACGGGCGGCTGGAAACCGTAAAAGGCTACCTGCAGCTCACCGATGACGAGGCGACCATGACCTCGCTGCCGGTGTTCGGTGAGTACGAGCAGTTGCTGTCCCTGGCCCCGGACCAATACGACTTCCCGGATTTCGACGAGAACTCGGTAGCGACGCTGTTCTACACCACCGGCACCACCGGCGACCCGAAAGGCGTGTACTTCAGCCATCGGCAACTGGTGCTGCACACCCTGAATGCTGTCGGCACCCTGGGCGTCTATCAGGGCCAGCCGCTGCTGCGTTCCGACGACGTGTACATGCCGATCACGCCGATGTTCCACGTGCATGCGTGGGGCGTGCCGTATGTCGCAACCCTGATGGGCATCAAGCAGGTGTATCCGGGCCGCTACGAGCCCAACAGCCTGGTCAAGCTGTACCGCGAAGAGAAGGTGACCTTCTCCCACTGCGTGCCGACCATCCTGCAGATGATCCTCAACTGTGCGGAAGGCAAGGCGACCCGTTTCGACGGCTGGAAAATGCTCCTCGGCGGCAGTGCGCTGACCCTCGGCATCGCCAGCGAAGCCAGCGCCAAAGGCATGGTGGTACACGCCGGCTATGGCATGTCGGAAACCTGCCCGTTGCTGTGCCTGACCTACCTGCGCGACGAAGACCGCCAGCTATCCGCCGAAGCCCAACTGCCGACCCGTATCAAGACCGGCACGCCGGTGCCGCTGGTCGACCTGAAAATCATCGACGCCGAGGGCAATGACGTGGCCCATGACGGCGAGTCCCTTGGCGAGATCGTGGTGCGCGCGCCGTGGCTGACCCAGGGCTATCTCAAAGCCCCGGACAAAGGCGCGGAGCTGTGGCACAACGGCTGGCTGCACACCGGCGACATGGCCTCCATCGACAAACTGGGCGGCGTGGAAATCAAGGACCGCATCAAGGACGTGATCAAAACCGGCGGCGAGTGGATCAGCTCCCTGGAACTGGAAAGCCTGATCAGCGAACACCCGGCCGTCATGTCCGTCGCGGTGGTGGGCATCGTTGATGAGCAATGGGGTGAACGACCCATGGCCATGGTCGTCAGCGAGCCGGGCCAATACCTGGACCGCAAGATTCTGGAGACGCACCTGCAAGCCTTCGTTGACGGCGGCCGCATCAACAAATGGGCGATCCCCAAGCAGTTCAAGTTCGTCGCCGAAATCCCCAAGACCAGCGTCGGCAAGATCAACAAAAAGCTGATCCGGGAAAGCGAAGCGAACTGAGGGATAAGCCTGCCATCACCACCGATGATGGCAATTTTTTTGTAGGAGCGAGCTTGCTCGCGATGGACTGGAGAGCGCCGCGTTTAAACAGGAAACACGCGTTATCGTTGACGACCATCGCGAGCAGGCTCGCTCCTACAAGGAATCCAACAGCAGGCGGTTTCTGGATAGTTTGTGGGGCGTCATCTTTGTCATAGTCCTCGCCAGAGATAACGCCCCGTTGGTCGCAGTTTTCAGCGCTTGTGCCAAGCTGAACGGGGTATTGAACCGCTGCGCATTCAATTGCCGGTCAGGCAAACCCCAGGAAGCCCACGACATGAACCTCGCCCGTGCATCAAACGTCCGCCACGAGTTCTACAAAGCCGTCTGGTTCTACTTCAA
Organism: Pseudomonas sp. GM49; assembly: GCF_000282355.1. Lineage (GTDB taxonomy): Bacteria > Pseudomonadota > Gammaproteobacteria > Pseudomonadales > Pseudomonadaceae > Aquipseudomonas. Next base: position 20,517 of record NZ_AKJL01000021.1, on the reverse strand, counting down.
AGTGGTGTGGCCGATCTTCTCGATACTGCTGCTAGTGATCATTGCGTTCGGCCTCATCATCGCCCACCTGGAAGGGTGGAGCCCTGATGACGGTGTTTATTTCGCCTTCGTGACGGGCCTGACCATCGGCTACGGCGAGCTCGTGCCCAAGCTCGGCGTCTCGCGAGTGCTGGCGGTGCTGCTGGGGTTCAACGGCGTACTGATGACGGCGACATTCGCGGCGATCAGTGTCCGGGCGATTGAAGTGACCGTGACAGCGTCACGGAAAGATGTGTAGGAGCGAGCTTGCTCGCGATGGACGTCAACGATAACGCGCGAATTCTGGATAAGCGTGGTGTCCTTGAGTTTTTCGCGAGCAAGCTCGCTCCTACAGGGGGGGCAGCCAGCAGGTTGAACCTAAGCCTCCCAACCCGCCCCACTCACCGCCGCCTGCGCCAGCGGGTGCAAATCTGCCCCCTGATGCTCCGTCTGCCAGGCCAGCAACTCCTTGCGCATGCCGGGCGTCCAGTACATCTGCAGATGATTACGCACGCCGAGTACGGCCAGTTGCTGGTCCGGTTCGCTGGTGAAGTACTGGGCGATCTGGTTGGCCATCTTGATCAGGTTTTCAGTGCTCATCGGCGTACCTCCGCTTTCGCCTGACGGCGTTCATTCAACAGACGATGCTGTTCATCACTGAACGCCTGATAGCGTTTTTGCCACTCCGAAGGGTGGTAGACGCGGCTGACTTCCACGGCGGTGACCTTGTACTCCGGACAGTTGGTGGCCCAGTCGGAGTTGTCGGTGGTGATCACGTTGGCCCCCGATTCCGGGAAGTGGAAAGTGGTGTACACCACGCCCGGGGCGACCCGTTCGGTGACCCGCGCACGCAGTACGGTCTGGCCGGCGCGGCTGCCGATGCCGACCCAGTCACCTTCGTTGATGCCACGGCTCTCGGCGTCGGACGGGTGGATTTCCAGGCGGTCTTCGTCGTGCCAGGCGACGTTGTCGGTGCGCCGGGTCTGGGCGCCGACGTTGTACTGGCTGAGGATGCGCCCGGTGGTCAGCAGCAGCGGATAGCGACTGTTGACCTTTTCCTCGGTGGGCACATAACCAGTGAGCATGAAGCGCCCCTTGCCGCGCACGAATTGCTCGATGTGCATGGTCGGTGTGCCGTCCGGTGCCTCGGCGTTGCACGGCCATTGCAGGCTGCCGTGGCGATCCAGTTCGGTGTAGCTGACGTTGGTGAAGGTCGGCGTCAGGCTGGCGATTTCATCCATGATTTCCGATGGATGTTTGTAGTTCATCGGGTAGCCCAAAGCATTGGCCAGCGCAACTGTGCCTTCCCAGTCGGCCTTGCCGCCCAGCGGCTCCATGACCTTGCGCACCCGGGAGATGCGCCGCTCGGCATTGGTGAAGGTGCCGTCTTTTTCCAGGAACGAACTGCCCGGCAGGAACACATGAGCGAACTTGGCGGTTTCGTTGAGGAAAATATCCTGCACCACCACGCACTCCATCGCCGACAAAGCGGCGGTGACGTGCTGGGTATTCGGATCGCTCTGGGCGATGTCCTCGCCCTGGCAATACAGGCCTTTGAAACTGCCGGCCAGGGCCGACTCGAACATGTTCGGGATGCGCAGGCCCGGATCAGGTTGCAGGGTGACGTTCCAGGCCTGTTCGAACTGCGCCCTTACCACCTCGTTGGAGATGTGCCGGTAGCCGGGCAATTCGTGGGGGAAGGAACCCATGTCGCAGGAACCCTGCACGTTGTTCTGCCCGCGCAGCGGGTTCACGCCCACGCCTTCACGACCGATGTTGCCAGTGACCATGGCCAGGTTGGCGATGCCCATGACCGCAGTGCTGCCCTGGCTGTGTTCGGTGACGCCCAGGCCGTAGTAGATCGCCGCGTTGCCGCCGGTGGCATACAGCCGCGCGGCGGCACGGATGTCGGCAGCGGCGACGCCGCAGACAGGGCCAAGGGCTTCCGGCGAGTTTTCCGCACGGCTGACGAACTCGCTCCAGCGGGCGAAATCGCTGCCCTCGCAACGGGCATCGATAAAGGCCTGGTTGAGCAAGCCTTCGGTGACGATGACGTGGGCCAGGGCGTTGAGCATGGCGACGTTGGTGCCCGGGCGCAGGGCCAGGTGCAGTTCGGCGCGGGCATGCACCGTGTCCACCAGATCAATGCGCCGCGGGTCGATGACGATCAGCCGCGCGCCTTCACGCAGGCGGCGCTTGAGCTGGGAGGCGAACACCGGGTGGGCGTCGCTGGGGTTGGCGCCCATCACCAGGATCACATCGGCCTGCATCACCGAGTCGAAACTCTGGGTGCCGGCGGACTCGCCAAGGGTTTGTTTCAGGCCATAGCCGGTCGGCGAGTGGCAGACCCGCGCACAGGTGTCGACGTTGTTGTTGCCGAAGGCTGCGCGCACCAGTTTTTGCACCAGGTAGGTTTCTTCGTTGGTGCAGCGGCTGGAGGTGATCCCACCAATGGAGTCGCGGCCATATTTCTGCTGCAACCGACGGAATTCGCTGGCGGCGTAGGTCACCGCTTCATCCCAGCTGACTTCCTGCCACGGGTCGTTGATGTGTTTGCGGATCATCGGTTTGGTGATGCGATCCGGGTGGGTGGCGTAGCCCCAGGCAAAGCGCCCCTTGACGCAGGAGTGGCCGTGGTTGGCATGGCCGTTCTTGTCCGGAACCATGCGCACCAGCTGGTCGCCTTTCATCTCGGCGCGGAACGAGCAGCCCACGCCGCAATAGGCACAGGTGGTGATCACACTGCGTTCCGGTTGACCCAGTTCGACCACGCTTTTTTCCATCAGGGTCGCAGTCGGGCAGGCCTGCACACAGGCGCCGCAGGACACGCATTCCGATTCTAGGAAGTTCTCACCACCGGCGGCGGCCACGCGGGATTCAAAACCGCGCCCGGTAATGGTCAGGGCAAAGGTGCCCTGGGTTTCTTCGCAGGCGCGCACGCAGCGGTTGCAGACGATGCACTTGCTCGGGTCGTAGTCGAAATAGGGGTTGGACGTGTCCTTCACATCGGCCAGATGGTTGTCGCCTTCATAGCCGTAACGCACCTCCCGCAGGCCGACCTGACCGGCCACGGTTTGCAGCTCGCAGTTGCCATTGGCCGAGCAGGTCAGGCAGTCCAGCGGGTGATCGGAGATGTACAACTCCATGACGTTGCGCCGCAGCGTCGCGAGCTTCGGCGTCTGAGTGTGTACGGTCATGCCTTCAGTGACCGGCGTGGTGCAGGATGCCGGGTATCCGCGCATACCATCGATCTCCACCAAACACATGCGGCAGGAGCCGAAGGCTTCCAGGCTGTCGGTGGCACAGAGTTTGGGAATGGTGGTGCCCAGCAGCGCGGCGGCGCGCATCACCGAAGTGCCTTCGGGCACGCTGATGCTGCGGCCGTCGATGTTCAGGGTGACTTGCACCTGGCTGTCGCGGGCCGGCGTTCCGAGGTCGATGTCGGTTTTCGGGTCGAAGAGAGTGATCATTGCTCGGCCTCCGAGGGCTGCAAGCCGAAGTCGGCGGGGAAGTGCTTGAGGGCGCTGGCGACCGGAAAGGAAACCATGCCGCCCAACGCGCACAGCGAACCGTATTGCAGGGTGTCGCAGAGGTCCTTGAGGATGATCACCTGCTCATCGCGACCGCTCGCGTCCGGTGCGGCCAGCAGGCGGTCGATTACCTCAACGCCGCGGGTCGAGCCGATGCGGCACGGCGTGCATTTGCCACAGGATTCCTCGGCGCAGAACTCCATCGCGAAGCGCGCCATATGGGCCATGTCCAGCGTGTCGTCCGCCACCACCACACCACCGTGACCGAGCATCGCGCCAATGGCGGCGAAGGCTTCGTAATCCAGCGGCGTGTCGAATTGCGACGGCGGCACCCAGGCACCGAGCGGGCCACCTACCTGTGCAGCCTTCAGCGGCCGGCCACTGGCGGTCCCTCCGCCGTAGTCTTCCACCAGTTCCCGCAGGGTCAGGCCAAAGGCCCGTTCCACCAGCCCGCCCTGACGAATATTGCCCGCCAACTGGAAGGGCATGGTGCCCAGGGAGCGGCCCATGCCGTAATCACGATAGAACTGCGAACCCTTGGCCAGAATCAGCGGCACCGAGGCCAGTGTCAGCACGTTGTGTACAAGGGTCGGCTGTCCAAACAACCCCTTCAAGGCAGGAATAGGCGGCTTGGCGCGCACGATCCCTCGCTTGCCTTCGAGAGAGTCCAGCAGAGCGGTTTCTTCACCGCAGATGTAAGCACCGGCACCGACCCGCACTTCCATATCGAAGGCCTGACCGCTGCCGCCGACATTGGCGCCCAGGTAACCGGCATCTCGGGCGATGTTCAACGCTGCACGCAGCGTGGCCACGGCGTCCGGATATTCCGAGCGCACATAGATGTAGCCGTAGGTGGCGCCGACGGTAATGCCGGCAATGGCCATGCCTTCGATCAGCAGGAAAGGGTCGCCTTCCATCAGCATGCGGTCAGCGAAAGTGCCAGAGTCGCCTTCGTCGGCGTTGCACACAATGTACTTTTGCGCGGCCTCAGTAGCGCGCACCGTGCGCCATTTGATCCCGGCGGGGAAGGCCGCGCCGCCACGGCCACGCAGGCCTGAATCGAACACCGCGGTCGCAGTTTGCTCACCGCCAAGGGCGATGGCTCTTGTTAAACCTTCGAAACCGCCGTGGGCTCGATAGTCGTCCAGCGACAGCGGCCGGGTGATACCTGCGCGGGCAAACAGCAGGCGTTGTTGAGTCTTCAGATAGGGCAACTCTTCCACCAGGCCCAAGGCCAGCGGATGAGCAGACGGCTCACCTTGCAAGGCATCGAGCAAGCACGGCACATCGGCAGCGGTCAACGGACCGAAACCGATCCGGCCTTGCGGGCTGTCCACTTCCAGCAACGGCTCCAGCCAATACAGGCCGCGTGAACTGGTGCGCTGCAGTTCCAGCGGCAGATTGCGTTCCTTGGCCTGAGTGATCAGGGCCGTGGAGACCTCATCGGCACCCACGGCACGGGCTAGCGAATCACAGGGAAGATAAAGAGTCGGCATCACGCGTCCTCCCGGCAAGCGTCGAGCAGGGCATCCAGACGCTCGGCACTCAGCCGCGCATGCACCCGGCCATCCAGCTCCAGGGCAGGCGAACAGGCACAGGCACCAAGGCAATACACCGGCCGCAAACTGATGCTGCCATCGGCACTACTACCGTGGTCATCCAGTTGCAGCCGTTCACGCAACTGCGCAGCCAACTGCTCGGCACCGCGACTCTTGCACGACTCAGCCCGGCACAGCCGCAGGATATGCCGCGCAGGCGGCGCGGTACGGAAATCATGGTAAAAACTGATCACCCCACGAACCTCGGCCTGGCTCAGGTTCAGGGCATGGGCAATCTCGGGGACGGCGACATCGGGGATGTACCCGATGCGCTCCTGAATATCATGAAGAATGGGCAACAGCGCACCCGCAGAGCCCTTATGGCGCTCCAGCAGACTGTTGACCACAGGCAGGTGCAACATCTCATCAGGCATTCAGCAATCCTCACGGTCACGGACAAACCAGATGGCTGTCGGTCGTCCGAAAGTGTCGGCTGCGGCACTCACACCACGTCACGGTATCGTGGCAATTCAGGCCGTTGGCCAGGGCACCCTGAGCGGGCATCTTGTTGTGCCCGGCACGGTCTTCGCCGCGCCTCAATAGGGGCATAAAAGCCAGATTGCCACGCGGCCCTTGAATCGGCTGCACCAGAGCGACGTGTTTGGTTCTGTCTACGACCTTGTATTGAGTCTAGAAGAACGCAGCATCAGGCGCCGTGCCAGAGGGGAGGTTGCTGGAGTTATGCACAGCGGATTGCCTGTGGAGAAGGTGACGATCAAGCCCATCGGAAGTACTCGGAGGCCGGAAATCTCAAAACCGAATCCCCAGCATTTACTTTGCCCCAAGCAATAAAAAGCCCCGAAAACCCCGGGACTAATCCCAAATCCCACCAAACACACAAAGCCCCCTGTGGGAGCGAGCTTGCTCGCGATAGCACCAGCCCAACCACCACAAAAAGCCAAGCTGAAACCCAACCCACTGTAGGAGCGAGCCTGCTCGCGAAAAACGCAAGGCAATCAACATCTGCGGTTGAATGAGCACCGTCATACTGCAAACAGCCTGAGAGGGATAATCCCCCGCTCCCACGCTATGCATGGAAGCGGGGAAAACCCTTAACCAAGCTCACCACAGAAAATATCGGGATTCCCATCGGCCGGGCTTGTCCGCATCACCAGCGCGTATCCGCCGGACCGCAGCGAGTCATAAGCCATAGGCACGCTTTTCCAGAGTTGGATGCCCGCCTGCTCGTTGAAGTTGTCAGTCACGATGCGATTGAGTGAATAGACCGGCTTGGGCTCGTGCCTGGCGCAGCTTCCCGAGTAGATATAGGTATACAAGTGCGCCGGAATTGCAGTGCCAATGGGTACACCGCCCACGAACAATGAGAGCGCCGTCTCACTACTGTTCAAGGGGGTCAGAATGGCCTGAGCGATATGCCCGGCATTGTAAGTAGTTGCATTCAAGGGAACGGCAACGATTTGCTTCGGGGCTGCACCAACCACGGAGATCCATCCTGCCGCTACCAGCAACGCCAGCGAAGTTACGACCTTCATCGTAAAACCTCCCGCCTTGTAAGGGCTCGTTGAAGAGATCCCCCACTGAATTTTAGTCAGCTGTACAAATCCTGAGGTTATTCGGATGGTCGGTCCAATAGCCATTGGGTTGTAGCAAACCCACTGTAGGAGCGAGCTCGCTCGCGAAAAACACAAGACACCCACATATCCCGCTGAATACCCCGGCCACCGCAACCCAGCCCGTTCCCACAAGCGTCATGCCTGACTTCTGAAATCTGAAGCTATTTCAGTGTTTCAATCACTACCCCTCAGCCTTTACCCCCGCTTGCCTGGAGGCCGGCGCACAAGTCCGATCCCGCGTCAGCACCTTCACCGCATCATCCACCAACGCCTTGCTCATCGAGGTCAGATAATGCGCAGCCCAGGCGTGATAATCCGTATCCCTGGCATAAGCCGCATCCTTGCTCAGCGCCTTGGCCAAAAACAGAAAATCAGAAGCCATCGCCAACGCATCCCCGAGAGGAACGTCACGAGTGACATGAAACAGCGCTTGATCTGCGCAATAGATGGCAGGTGTCAGGCCAATGGTTTTGAGTTCAGGTTGTTCGGTCATTGGCCACCTCCGAGGATGGAGAGGCAATGGGGGAGGGGGTTATGCGATTGGGAGTTGCGTAGAGGGAAAAGCCAAATTTCAAACGGATTGATACTGCGCATTATCCAACTCCTTGATATGAGGAGCTGCCACGTTCGTTTCCACACGAATGGGTGACAGCTGTGCGCAGGGTGGAAAACCGGGAATCAAGGAAACCGGCACGCCCGAGGGCGTCCCACGCACAGCCGCCATAACTCACGCCGCAGACACAAAAAAAGCGCCGGCAGACGTGATGGGGGCGCTGTTGCGCCTTGAATTACACGGATTTCCACACCCGGTCGCTGAATTGGCAGCGACGGTGGGAGGGTATCGTGTAGACCTTTTTCCTGCAACCTCGAGAGCTTTATCCCGAAACCACCAGAGATGAGAAAGTGTGGTCTGTCCCACTCTTACTCCCGATACTGAGGCTATGCTGTTTAGGTGCTGTCAACGGATGATGGATATGACCTCTCAGAAAAAACGCATTCGTGCTGTAGGTTCTATATCGAGTGAGCTGATTAAGAAGTCTCGAGAGGCCGCACTGGCATCAGTACAAATATTTAACAATCCAGCGCTGACCTTTAAGTCTGAGATATTTATCGTCTTGATGATGATTTCATGGGCATATCTGTTGCATGCTTACTATCGGAAACAGCACATAGAATATCGCTACTACAAAATGGCAGGTGGCCGCAAGAAATTCGATAAAACAGCTAAAGGCGCAATGAAACATTGGGAGTTGGAACGCTGCCTTAATGACGAAAACTCCCCTGTGCCCGCAAGCGCCGCAAAAAATTTAAAATTTTTAATTGGACTCAGGCACGAAATCGAACATCAGATGACGACGAGGATAGATCAGTTCCTGAGTGCGCGCTTTCAAGCGTGTTGTCTTAATTATAATGAGCTTATAAAAAAATTGTTTGGATTGGAGTTTGGTATCGATAAACATCTATCATTCAGTTTGCAGTTTTCGTCTCTTAATAAAGAACAAGTTTATATGCTTTCTAAAACGGAAGGTTTGCCTGAAAATATAAGGGCTTACATAACTGCCTTTGATATGGATTTAAGTGATGAGGAGTTTAACGATCCTAGGTTTTCGTATCGAGTATTTTTTATTCCTAAAACGGCGAATCGAAAAGGGCAAGCCGACCAGGTTATTGAGTTTATTAAGTCGGACTCGGAGCTTGCAAAAGGTATCAATGCACAGTACACAGTAATTAAAGAGACGGAGCGTCCTAAAAGGCTTCCTTCGGAAATTGTGCAAAAGATAAAAGAAGCTGGATACGTAAATTTTACGATGACACACCATACGGTACTCTGGAAGGGGTTGGATGCTAAAAAGCCAAGCCAAGCCAAGCCTAGGCTTTGGCACCAAAGTAGCGAATACTTGGTATTGGTATGAGTCATGGTTTGATCATGTCGTCGATCATTGTTTGCAGCAAGGAGAAAAGTATCGATGACGATTTTTTGTTAATGGTTTGATGTGTTACGTGGAGATAACCAACTAAGGCACATTGCTGCGCTTCGACGCGCCGCAGCCTAAGGATTCGCTATGTTAATTAGAAAAAAGGGAGAGGCTTCATTATTTTCATAGGCTCTGAAATCGCTTGGATGTTTCGGAATCTACAACGCGTTATTTGCGATGTAGATCGTTGCGGCATACCTACCTATGCAGAGCTGAAAAATGGGACAGATTTATTTTCCTAAATCAATGCTTGGTTGAGCCGAGCATATTTTATTCTTCTTCCTATGGCAGTTTTCAGCGTGGCAAAGAAGCAAAAAATAAATCTGTCCTCTTTTTCTGCTGAGGTTTTAACTCTGATGGAGATTAATATGTCACCTTTTTATGTCGTCTAGGAAGGATTACAATTTAAAGTGGATTTGGCTGACTTGATGATAGGGAGTTAAAATGTCCGAGCAGGTGGAGCGTTCGTATAAAATTATGGTGTATGGGTTGGAGCAAAAAGAAATTAACGCTCCCCAGCAAGTGCTTATAACGAAAAACTTCACGATTCATTACTGCCCGTTAAAAAACGCTCGAGCGGTTCAATGATTATGATGGAGTAATTCTATTTAATCGGACATTTGAACATTTTCAAGTTGTTGGCGGGGCGTGGGGTAACTCCCTTCGCCAAGGTCATGATCCCGATGAAATGGATAAGAGGCAGAAAGAGCTTCAGCTATTACAAAAAAAAGGTGGGTTTATTTGTTTTTTAATGGATGACTATTTTATTGATAGTTCCGGGTCTTATACTTATAAGAATACTGATTTAGTTAAGGTCCGCTTAAACAAGCGTCGAGTCAATAGAGAAAATTACAACTCTAAAGTGCATGACATGGAGGTTAAAGTAGATGATGTTAGAGGTTTTTTAAGTACTTACGGAGTGGCTTCGGCATATTTTCAAGATCACTATCATGACGGCGAATTAAAAATTTTCGCCACCGATAATCATAATAGAGTTGTTGCGATGCAGCTCAATAGAAATGAGTTTTATTTGCCAGCGATTTTACCCGTGGACTCTTACGAGCGAGTTAATGAATATTTTAGCTCTTTATGTGGAGGACTTGCCTCGTACTGTAACAAGCTCGCGGTGGAAATTCCTGACTGGATTAAGGCTTTTCCTTTCGCTCAAGACGAGCAAATCGAAGAGGAGTTAGGGGTATTAAATTCCAGGGTTCTTGAGTTGCAGATGCGAAGGCAGGTGGTCGATATATATAAATCAACTTTGCTTTTCTCGGGTGAAGACTTGGTTGAAAGCGTGGCTGAGGTTTTTCGATCTGGGTTTGAGATCGAGGTTGATTCTAGCGACGATCTACATGAAGATCTTAAGCTTTTGAATGATAGAGGTGAGGTGTTTTGTATATGTGAAGTAAAAGGCACGAATAAGGGGGTTACTCGTGAATATATAAATCAGGCTGATTCGCATCGAGAACGCTCCGGTTTTAGCGTTGATTTTCCAACCCTTCTCATAGTCAACGGAAATATAAAAAATTCGAAAACTATCGAAGATAAAGAGGAAAATCAGGAGATTGCTTCCGAGCAAATAAAGCATGCTGCAAAGATGAATGTTCTGATTTTGCGAACTATTGATTTATTGCATCTTTTGAACTCTTATGTTTGCGGTGCCGTTTCAAAGGATGGCGTAATAGAGATCTTCAAGATTGGTGGTGGATGGTATAAGTTTGCTGCAAATGAAGAAGGTTTATTTGTTGAGTAGTTTTCTCGGGTTACCATGCGCTTGTGGTAACGGGAGAAATGGGGGCGGATTTATTATTGATTCATTATTGGATGGGATGTAGCGAGCAATGTCGGTCCGGTTATTGAGCGTTCCCGTTTTTTAGGCGGCCCGACTTCATTCACTGAATGTCTTTCAGATAATCTTTGAGCGCGATGAGCGGGGCATCAAACTGCTCCATCGTTTGAATGCTGGCAAACTCACCCGCCAACCTCCGTAACTCCCGCCCCAACGGCTTATCCACACCCCCAACAGCCTCCAACGCCAACCCCACACACTCACCCACCTTCACCTGAATCCCCTCAACATCCCCCCGCCGCACCAGCAACTCAAACACATCCCGCTGGTAATCCCCCATGACCAAATCATCCCGCAAAATCGGGCTCTGACCTTCCGATTCATAAGCCAGCTTGAGGGAGAAGAGGGCGACGGTTTCCAGGTGCAATTCCATGGGGGGAATCCTTGTGAAATGTTCCGGCGGTGCGGGTGGTGTGGAAGGGCAGGGGCAAAAGCATCGCCAGCACGCTGGCTCCCACAAGGTGGTGGGGTGTCAGGTGCTTTTCTGCGGGCGAAAAAAAAGGCCTTGCTAAGCAAGACCTTTCTTAATTTTGGTGCCGAGGGAGACTCGAGCGTTCCATACAAATCGCGGCCTGCAGGCGGTTTGGATGTCTAGGGATACAGATAGGGATACAAGCTTCTTAGTGCTAGCTACATGTTAACCATATAGATGCACGATTGTATGCAGCAGAAGAAAATTGATGCCTCGCCAATCCAACGATTTCATGATTTTTCGCTGTGGGAGGCTTTTGATTGCGTTGGACAGGATTTCGATGCGAGTCGCGGTTGGATCCGTAGACTTTTTAGACGTTTTAAAGTAGTAAAACGAAAAAGACCAATTTACCTGGAGCCGTTAGCTTGCAGAGAGGATCGTCTCAGGGATAATACCTCCAACTTTTTGACCGCCGACATATTTTGTTGGCTTTGAGTAGCACTCGATCGCCGAGTGAAGGATCACAGGATTACATCGAATGACTGAAAAACAGATATTGATAGACTGGATTCATCGGGTTGAGTTTAAGTTGGATGATGGTAAGTGGGTCGAAAAAAAGCGGTTGCCCAGCCTTGTTACTGAGATATATTTTAATAAATATTTGGCTAGGCAAAAGGAGCTAAATCTTCCAGAGAAGTTGAGCTTTGGTTGGATGTACAAGAATAAAAGTAAGTATTCAAAAGATAGAATCTGGTTTAAGTTTTCTGAAGGTGGTGCTAACGGTGAAGTTAGCCGCCAGTTCGTGAATATGATACGAAGTGCCAATAAAGAAGACGAGTTTTTTCTAGTGGAGTCCGAAGTCTCTACTCTGAGAGGGGTGCCAGATATTCGATGGAAAGTCACTGAATTGACTTTTAAAAGTAATGGCGCTCTTGGGCATCATTTTAGCAAAAAAGCAGAAGAATATCAGGGGGAGATCAAGGGCGGTGTTGAGGCTGCACTTGAACTTCGGGTTCCGCTCAAGGTTGGTCAAAAAATCGGTAATTGGTTAAATTCTGAATGTTTAAGCGATTTGAAAAGGCTGTTTTCTCAGCGTTGCTTGATGAATTTTTCCAAACTTTTTTTATCTGATATAGATGCTGTTGGTTTAAGTGAGGCCGGCTCTATTGAGGTGTTAGAGTTTAAAAGAAAGGATCCTGCTACTGGATTTAGATATGTTGCAAATCATCGGCGTAATGAACCGTATGGAATTGATCTGTATATATCTAGGGTTTATGCGTTTAAGTGTATGGGTTCGTCTTTTAAGGTTGAGTTTGGTGATTCGTCGCGCTGGATTGGTCGACAAGATGATTGTTTTGGTCTTGATATTTCTCATGCGAAAAACGTTGAGTTGTGCACTAGGGCGGGAATTAACTATCGCTATATAGTTTGGAATTCTGATAAGTCCGAGCCATTTGAGTTGCTAACAAAATGTTGGTCGCCAAAGGTGCCGCTCGATATGTTTATTATGGATGTAACTTCAAATAGTTTTGATGGTTTGAGCCTTACCAATGGTGATGACTCAGGATCATATACAGAAGAAACTAGATACCAGGTTATGATCCCGGTCGCAAGTTTCACTCCAATCTCAATCCCCTCCTGAGCTCTGTATGGGTAAAAGACGGAGGGGACCCTAGAGGTATTCACTTGACACGGGGTCGGAAACCCGCGGGGTCGTGGTAGCGGCAGCTTATCCAGCTTACTGAAATTTCAATGTTGAAATTGAAAGGATATTGAAGAAAGGGGGGCACATTTACCGCATCTACAAAGGTGTCCCGCCGTGTTGATGATTGTGAACAACAAAACACCGTGAGCTGCGGGGATCGATGTCAACCACGTCAACCTGTGAACCAACGTGAAAAAACCTCCCACTAACACGAAGGCACGGGCTTCTTGCCTCGCACCCATTCGAAGTGCCCTGGGGTCCCAGCGAGATACCAAACGATTGGGCAAATGCACAGGAGAGCAGTAGTTGAACAGGTTCAGCTGTTCCCTAGGCTGTGCATCTTTCGCTAACACGATCATGTGGGGCCAACCCCTTACTGCGAGAGATTCTTAGGGGGGGAGGACTGCTACTTCAATAGGTTTGGGGTTCATCCCATAAGAAACACCTATCCGCAGCAACTGATCCAGCGTGGAAAGCCTACTTCCGGCTTACTGCTAGGACTCCGCTCGCTGATGGCTACAAAGCCTCAGGGGGGGTGGGGAGACACTAAAATGGTGTAACAGGTGTTGCAGATGTTACGTTTAAGGTTAAGCCTTTGATTTTAAATAGATATTTTGTTGTTACACATTGTTTTGATTCGAGCCACGCGGGTGTTACGAGTGAACAAGGTGTTACTCGTGGTGGCCAGTCAAAAGCCTGGGCGAAAGCTTTCTAAAATCATTTTTTTGCGGTCGATATTTCGGTCTTGTGGTGATCTGCGGTCATCTCCGCCTGACAGAATCACCTAATTCAGCGCTCTCAGAAGGCTGAGGAGACTTCCAATGATTCTGTAGCTAAAACGAGTAAACGTTTGCCACCGAGGGCTTGTGAGTCGGCCTTCATCGAGTCAGCACACCGCGATTACCGCCTACGATGCAGTCACTACGACTACCGAGCTATTGGTTGCAATCGTTTTTCGTGGAGAAGTGATCGTAAGTAATTCAAATATTTTGGTTGCTGGTGTGCTGGCTCGGGGTGTGACCCTGCGGTTTCGCTATGCTGACTCTGTAGTGGTAGGGCTGCTAGGCCCTGGAAAAGATTGCACACGTCTTTGACCCCCGGTTGAAATCCGGGTAAGGGGGGGGCTACAAAGCCGATCCGTTTTCAGTGAGCAAATTTTGCAATGTGACCTACGTAACCTACGTGAAGGAGCATTTAAGCGGACCTGTTGTCCATTGTGGGGACAGCGGCATCTGTGACTGGGGGCGAGTAGCTGACGTCGTTGGTGTCTTGAAATCATTGATGGATCAATGATGCACGCCTATAGTTCGAATCCGTACAGGAGGATTGTCATGGCGAACGATAGTTTTTTTCAATTGATGGCTCATGAAGCAGGAGCGCCATTAGACCTTTCGCCACGGGTCGCACAAATGCTCAGCGCTTCTGTGAGAGATGCGATTTTATCGAACAATAGAGATCGCATGATCGAGATAGTTAAAGAGATCACTCTTTTATTCGATCACTCATCTTTGAAGTTAAATGCTGAAGTAGCAACACGCCTTTTTAAGGGGCATGCCCAAAACTCTGAAGCTGAGATATATCTTCTTGGGCAAATAAATTTCGCTCAAGAAATCGCTGAAAGCTTATTGGCTAGAAAGTCTTGGAGTGGTCGGGAAAGCTTAACCGAATCAAGTAAGTATTTTCCATACGTTAGTGCTTTGTATCATGAGTCACTGACGAATAAAGAGCTTGCTGAGAGGTTGTCTGTTACGCCGGAGACAGTGAGTAGAAATCTTAAAGATTTAAGAGAGCAAGGCCTCACTGAGTTTCGTAGAGAGGGTGTACGGGTGGTGAATTTTTTGACGCCAGGGGCTGAGTCTATTTGCCAAAGTATCGGAATATCAACTCCTAAGCCTGACTCGCCAAAAAAACGCGAGGCGCTTCAAAATCTTGATGTAGGAGTGCCGGATTTTTTTGGTGAGATAAAAAGTTTTGCTACTCCCTCTAAATATGCTTGTGCTGGAAGGTGAGCTCAGTGGATAGAAATGGAAAAATCGTTACGTTCTACTCTTATAAAGGTGGGGTGGGACGTACAATGGCTCTCGCTAACGTAGCGTTTCTGGCGGCAATAAATAAAAAGAAAGTTCTTGTTATGGACTGGGATCTCGAAGCCCCAGGGCTCGCCTATTATTTTCGAGGCTTACTAGAGCCATCTCACGCTAAGGAGCTAAAAGACTGGCCTGGCTTATTGGATCTGGTGGTTGACTGGTGCGACGTTGTTTCAGAGGAAAGTTCAGAGGAACGCATTGCTGCCGGCATTGATAAGGTTAGCAAAGGGGAAGTTTTTTCCGAGGTTGTTAGACCTTTGGTTGGAGAAGGGCTGTTTGAAGCGGAACTTACTCTTGACTATATAGGCACGGGCGCTCGACTTGTTGGTGCGGAGAAGAAAGTAAGTTATGAGGATGTCTTAACTCAGTTTTCCTGGGTTGATTTTTTTGCACAAAAATCAGGCGGTTTTTTCCTGAATGAATTAAGGCGGTGGGCGAAGAAGAACTATGATCTGATTCTGATTGATAGTAGAACAGGCTTCGCAGATGTTGCTGGCATTTGTACGATGCAGCTTCCTGATGAAGTTGCGCTGTGTTTTATTTTAAATCGACAGAACATAGATGGAGTTGCACGGGTTTCGGCAGCTATACGTGAAAAGCGAAATGATGAGCTTGTTATTCGTGCTGTACCGATGCGAGTAACTAGAACTGATACGAAAGAAGGAAGTGATGCTAGGGCGAGAGCTATAGCAGAGCTTACAAAAGTTGGCGGGTTTTCTGTGTCAGGTATCAATGATGATCTAAAAAATCTTATTATACCTACTTATGATGATGCCCCTTTTTATGAAACACTGGCACCATTTGCTGCGATGTCAGATATCGGTTATGACGCATTTACGATGAATTATGTGCGTCTTGCTTCAAATTTGCTGGGAGAAGAATTGGCTGTACCGACATTTGATTCTGAAATGATTGGCATTGTCAAGCGCCGGCTAGTGCCTCGTTACGTTACATTGGAGTATCTAAAAGGCTTGGAGGCAGAAACTCCAGAAAGTGCGTTCAGTGAGCTTGGGGCGCTGATTGATAGTGCATATGACTCAGTGCTAGCAGGTGAATCAATTGGTAGCGATTATGTAGATGCATTAGTTCATGCTGTTACAGCAATTGGAGATGCGTTGGACCCGTTCGAAACTAACGATCTGGTCGGACGCTCCTTGGATTTATTACGTGCCTTGTCAGCGATAGATCAGGATGAATGGCGTCCCCGACTAATATCCTCTATACAGGAGTTTCTTGATTCGGCGATTTCAATCTTTATTCAAGATGAAGATCAGCTTTCTTTACTTGAAGAGCTTGATTTTTTGTTGGCGGAATCTGGTGCTCTAGTAAATAAAATCAAGCGATTGACATACAAAAGAAAGGTCGTAAGGCTTTACTTGAGTAAGAGTGATCTTGTTCTTGCAAATCAAGTTTTAGAAGAATACGGGTTGATTTATAAGGAAGTGATCGACCTCAATCGCACACTTCCGGCCGACCTAGAGAGATTGCTCGTCGAGAGTCGTGTTGAAGCATTCATGTTGCAGGCCGAGTTAGATATCCTCAAAGGCTCAAAAAAATCAGGGTACTCTAACTATGGGCGGGCGCTAAAAATACTTCAAGATTCTGGCCTGGATATGTCTTATGAAGCTATTAGGTCGCTAGGCTTTGAAGTAGCCTATAAGCTATCGTCAGCGCCAGGGAATTTTGTGGATAAAATTTCTGCTGCACAGTACGCGCTTATGGCGGTTACTAAGTTTGGATCTTTTCATAACTTGGTTATTCGGTTTGTTGGGCTCTCATCATCTATAACGAATAGTCAGAGTCCTGAACTGTGCTTGGAGTTTTTGAATAAAATAGCGCAATTTCCTGACCCTAGAGCGTTAAGTTACTTTATTAATTATTACGGTCGAAGCTACAGATCCGCCGACGCTCTACTTTCAGCAGTGCTGATGCTGTCCAATATTGCGGCTCGGGTTGATGACTACCCGGTTGTTATGGAGTCGTTCGGGTTCTTTAGTAATGTATTGGGTGGCGTAGCGAAATCAGTCTCTCGCAGAAGGCAGGTGCTTAACACTAAACAGAAAGCCGATTATGAACGGAAGTGGGTTGATCTTATTACTCTTTATGCGGGTTGTGGCGTAGATGTCAATGCTTTGGAAAGCGCTTATAAGTACGGTAGTGCGCTTTCAGCGAGAGAGGCAATAAAATTTGCTGGGGAAGATAATGAGCAATGAGATTAATCCAGGTCTTTTATTTTTGGAATATTGGAATGTCCTGAGTCCTTTTAAGGCAAGCAAAATCAGGAATATAATGAGGCCAGAGAGTAAGGAGTTTTTTTTCCTGATTGATGAAGCTTTGGCTGAAGCTAATGGCGAAGACTCTTATAATAGAATCTCAGAGCTTGTTGAAAATTATGGTGAGGGGCGCAAACAAGGTCGAATGCTTGCTGTGATGAGTAGTATTGATAATTTATTTTACTCAATACATCCTAGGTTGCTGCATTTGCCTGATAGTAATGCTTTTAGCCCAGGTCTAACTCATTGGCTGAACCAGCTACAAATGACCCGTATCAAGGATGGATGTTATCTTAAAAGAGAGGGGCGCGTGCTCGTTCCTCGTGGGCCTCTAACTCGTACTGCTCGTGCTGTTACTACATCCTGTGCTGAAGTGTTTAGAGATCGATTTCATTCGCTTTCAGTTTGCGACTTGACGTCAAAAATCAATGAGGTTCCGGTTTCATTTGATGTTAAGGTTATCGGGGTGTCTCGCAAGGATGGAGTGGGAAGTGTAGAGAATAGACCTGATATATTTAGATTTATTCCAGTTGCAATAGATAAAGATGACCTGAATGTCTCGCAAGAGTTTCGTAATGGTCAGGATTTTATCGACTTCAAAGTTTCTGATGGCGCTCGAGTTAAAGCATGCGTTTTAGATGGGATTGTAGCCGGTGATAATGAGCCGGATTTTGTAATTGTGCCAGAATTTATGATCACGGAAAATATTGCAGGCGAGATATCTGATGCCATATTTCGTAATCCGGCGAGCTATCGACTTTTTCTCGCGGGTACTGGGGCGACGTTAGAAGAGGAAGATGGTCAAAGTTGGAATGAGGCCCGGATGATGAATGCTCGAGGGCAAGTATTATGGCGTCAACGTAAAATTTGGCAAGCTGACCTTCCTTGCGCTCGTGCAGACAAACTGGGAGTATTCCCAACTGTAAAGTCGGGTAGTATTATGGAAGATAATGCCTCAGGCGAAAACTTGGTTATCGCTGATGTTGAAGATTTAGGACGTTGCGTTATCTTGATTTGCCAGGATGTTAAAGCCTCTCCGCTGACTAATTACGTAATTGATAATTTTCAGCCTGACTGGGTTTTCGTGCCATTACTGGATTTTGGTGTTGATGAAGGGCGATGGAGTCATGATCGCTGTTATGCTTTAAGTTCATCTTCCGCTGCTCGCTACTTGGTTTCTACCAGTTTGTCATTGGCTGAGAAAGTTGGTGATAAAAATCTTCCGTGTGCGTCCGCAATAGGACCGAAAGATAGCGATGGTGAGAAGATAAATAGAGCAGCGGTTTTGGTGAGGCTTGAGAATGAAAGTAATTATGTTGATGTGTCTTGGGATGCAGTTGTCACGAAGACTAAGATGATGATTAAGTAGCGGTTGGTTAAAGTTGTTTGGATTTTTTTGATCGTTTGTCATTATTTTTGTGGGGGCTGCGATCTGTTTGTAATGTCTGGGTGTGGGCCTTGTAAGGCCCCTTCTTTAGAGTGATTTGTAAGATTAACCCTGGACGGTGTCGGCCGTATTTAGTCTTCAACTCTTTGAGTGTCTTTGGGATTGCTACTTTGGTTTCTACGATCTCCTCGCTATGCCAGTTTTTTTTGTAGGGGTTGCGAGTTGCAATTGCTTGATCTTTGTATAGTTATTTTGAAGGTCTGGATATTCGTTTCATTGGACATGTATTTGTTGGTTATATGTTTTTTTGCTATGACAGGGCGCAAGTTGGATGTTCTTTTCGTTCGGGTCAACTTGCTATCGATTTGACCTGATTCCGTTTTGATCGCGCCGGCAAGGATAGTTTGTATATTTTTTATTTTTCACGATCGGACTTAAATGATTTTGAACAGGGCGGTCAGGCGGGTTCTCCACACTTTCAACGTGTTGGACAGGTTTGAATTGTTCTATGTCGGAGCGTTAATTATATTCATCCTTGCGGTGATCTAAACAGCCCACATGCGTAGGCTGTTTCAGGTGATACAGTCTTATATCGCGAGCACGTCTTGCACTGTATATCGGCACGCACGCTCCGACAGTTCCTCCCATTTCCAGCTGTGGAAGTTCTCCCCCTGTTCTGGAACGACCAGCTTCATGAGTCCGATCTGGTCATGGTTGAGTAGGTTGTAAGTGGTCCAAAGCTTACCCCCAACTTCGAACAATGCCTTAGCTGCTTCGTTCCACTGCTCCTCCAGAACTATGTGTGCTAGGCGGATGGCGTCCTTCTCGATCTTTTTGTGTTCCTCTTGGGCTTCGGTGATGTGTTCGTCAACCGTTACCAACTCTTGCTCCAGTGCCATGATGATCAGTTGTTGGCGTCGGTGGTGCTCGGTTGCTGTTGCCAGTCTCGCAGCGGCTTTTTGCGCATCGGCATTGGCGCTATTCTCGCCTTCCGTATCGCCCCAGGCGACCGCCTGCGCATAGGCCGTTGCTGCATCTGTCTCGGCCTGCCGTGCTTTTGCCAGGTCTTCTTGAGCCTGCTGACGGATTTGATCCAAGCGGGTGCACAGGCTCTGACGCTTTTCGGCGAGCTCCTGCTCGTCGGCTTTCCAGTTGGCCATGGTCTCAACGTAACCAGCCATTAAGGTTTCCCGGTTAACGAGGTTCTCGCGACGATAAATCTTCCGATTCAGGGTGTGAATCTCTAGGTTCAGCGAATCAAGCTTCCTCTTCCGCTCGTTATACTGATTACGCACGTCGCGTTCCCGGTCCTGTTCGACGGTTTCGGGGCTTTCCAGCGCCGCTTCAAGGCGGCATATTTCGCCACCGGTAATTTCCATTTCTATGCTCAGTCGTTCGCGGCGTTCTTTCAGTTCTTGGATTTCGTTCATCTGTATTGTCGCTGTGCAATTCGATGGTTCGACGGTTTCAGGGCACTCCACTGCGGCTTCATGGGGAAGCCGTCCGCCTTGTAGACTCTCCATTTCAATGGTTAGTGATTCGGGATGGTCTTTCAGGTCATTAATTTCGTTCATTTGTATTGTCTCTGTGCAATTCGATTGTGGATTGGTTGAGCGGCTGGCGAGACCGGGAGTGAGCCGGCGCTATCTCGATCAGTTGGGGGCTATCAGGCCGCCCGGGCCTCGCTCTCATCCGTTCCCGGTATCGTCTTAATGATGTAGCAGCGTTGCGGGCCTAGGCCGGGCAAGCGAACTAAGCTCGATGCTTTGCCATCTGTTCCTGGCTCCAGCACACCACGACGAAGCAGCTCTTTGTTAACCGCGCTGATGTTCATCCCTTTGAACACCTCAGAACGCCACGCCTCAGGCAGAACGTAGTAAGTGTTGGTGGTGTGCAATGCATCACCCAGTCCGTGCTCCAGCGTTTTACGAAAACCCAATCGATCAATCGTGCGCGGGCCATGCTCGTCGATCTTCGCGGCAGCCGATTCCCAGCGAGTGAAGCGGCTTTCGCCGAAGCGCTCGATGACTTGACGCAACCGTGCCAGGATTGCGTCTCCTTCGAAATTACCGGCGCCGCCACGCTCATTCATCCAGGCACTGAGGCAC
>NZ_AKJL01000020.1 GCF_000282355.1 Pseudomonas sp. GM49 | reverse complement strand
TGTCCAAAATTAGTTGACCAGTTCAAGCCCGCTCCCACAGGTTTTGTGTCGTACACAAAATCCGAGGGTATCCTCGGTCACTGTGGGAGCGAGCTTGCTCGCGATGAGGGCGTACCAGACACAAAGTATCTCTAGCCGAACAAGCATCTCAATGAGTCATTAATTTCCAGTGGTGGGCAGGTCAGGTCCAATCAGCAAGATCTTTGCACTTGGCAACCCTCTGGAGCAGAAGCCTCAGCCATTAGTGCATTCGAAAAGCTCAAGCATCAAACGCAAAAACGGCACCCGAAGGTGCCGTTTCCGTTTACTGCCGAGTGTCGCTCAAGCGATCAACCCGCCAGACCCGACTGTTGAACCAGGTTCAGCAGCGGTTGTGGGTACAGGCCGAGGAAGAAGGCCAGTACCGCGATCGCCAGCAGCATCACGCCGCCTGCACGTTGTTCCCAGTGCAGTTGAGCGTCGACGCGGCGCAGGTTCGGTTCGATCAGGTACAGGGTGACCATCACGCGCAGGTAGTAGAAGACGCCGATGGCGCTGCCCAGTACCAGGGAACCGACCAGCCACCACTGGTGCGACTCGACACCGGTGGCGATGATGTAGAACTTGCCGATGAAGCCCGCAGTCAGCGGGATACCGGCCAGGGACAGCATCATAACGGTCAGCACGGCGGTGAGGTACGGACGGCGCCAGAACAGGCCGCGGTATTCGTACAGGGCGTCTGCGTCACGGCCTTTGTACGGCGAGGACATCAGGGTGATCACGCCGAAGGCGCCGAGGCTGGTGATCACGTAGGTGACCAGGTACACGCCGATGGCTTCCACGGCCAGACCCTTGCTCGCCACCAGGGCGATCAGCAGGTAGCCGAAGTGGGCGATGGACGAGTAACCCAGCAGACGCTTGAGGTTGCTCTGGGTCAGCGCCAGCAGGTTACCGAACAGGATCGACGCGATGGCGATGATGGTCAGTACGTTGCTCAGCACGCCGCTGCTCGCCGCTGGCGAGATCTGGAACAGACGCACCATCACCGCGAACACGGCAACCTTGGAAGCGGTGGCCAGGAACGCTGCCACCGGCGCCGGAGCACCTTCGTACACGTCTGGAGTCCAGAGGTGGAACGGTACCAGCGACAGCTTGAAAGCCAGGCCGATCAGCATCATGCCCAGGCCCAGTTGCGCCAGCGAGCTTGGCAGGCCGGTGGCCGCCAGGGCCTGGCCGATGCCGTTGAAGCTCAGGGAACCGGCGTCAGCATAGAGCAGGGCCATACCGAACAACAGGAACGCGGACCCGGCGGCCGACAGCACCATGTACTTGATGCCGGCTTCCAGCGAACGCTTGTTGAAGAAGGCATAAGCCACCAGACCGTAGACCGGTACCGAGAGCAGTTCCAGACCGATGAACAACCCGGCCAGGTGCTGCGCGCTGACCAGCACCAGGCCACCGGCAGCGGCCATCAGGATCAGCAGGTACAGTTCTTCACGGTTGCCCGGGTAACCCGTGCCGCCATCGCCGAGGTAGGCGTGGGCGAGGGTGACACAAGCGAGGGTGGCGACCAGGATCAGCGCCATGTACAGGCAGGCGAAGGTGTCGATCTGCAGCAATGGGGTCACGGCCAGGGGCGCGACCTTCAAGGCTGGCAGGATCGACAGCAAAGCCAGGTTCAGACCCGCCACCGACAGCAGGAAGGTCTGGGAGTGGTTGCGGCGCCAGGCGATCGCCAGCATCACCACGATGATCGTGGCGCTGGTGATCAACAACGGCGCAAGCGCGATAAAGTGTTGAGTCGTGAATTCCATAGCGCTCTTACCGGGCCGAAGCGAGTTGAGTGAAGGCGGTACCGAGCCATTGCTGCACGCCATGCATCGTAGCGGCAGAGGTATCGAGGAACGGTTGCGGGTAGACGCCGATGTAAATCAGCAGCGCTGCCAGGCCGACCACCATGATCAGTTCGCGACCGTCCATGCCATGCATCACCGCGTCCGATCTGGACGGGCCGAAGTAGGCACGGTGGATCATGATCAGCGAGTAGACCGAACCGAACACCAGGCCGGACGTCGCGATGATGGTGACCCATGGGGCGATCGGGAAGGTGCCGATCAGGATCAGGAACTCACCGACGAAGTTACCGGTAACCGGCAAGCCCAGGGACGCGGCTGCGAAGAACAGGCTGAGGGCCGGCAGGTAAGCGATCTTCGACCACAGGCCACCCATTTCACGCATGTCGCGGGTGTGAGTGCGTTCGTACAACTGGCCGCTCAGGATAAAGAGTGCCGCCGCCGACAGACCGTGCGCCAGCATCTGCATCACCGCGCCCTGCAGCGCCAGTTGGCTGCCGGAGTAGATGCCGATCAGTACGAAGCCCATGTGGGAAACGGACGAGAAGGCGATCAGACGCTTGATGTCGGTTTGCGCGAACGCCAGGAACGCACCGTAGAAAATCCCGATCAGACCCAGGGTCATGGCGAACGGCGCGAACTCGGCCGAGGCATTCGGGAACAGCGGCAGGGCGAAACGCAGCAAGCCGTAGGCCGCGGTCTTCAGCAAGATACCGGCGAGGTCGACGGAACCTGCGGTCGGCGCCTGTGCGTGAGCGTCAGGCAACCAGGAGTGGAACGGTACGACCGGCAGCTTGACCGCGAAGGCGATGAAGAAGCCGAGCATCAGGATGTACTCGGTGGTCGTCGACATTTTGGTCTTCAACAGGTCGGCGTAGTTGAAGGTAATCACGCCGGTGTCGTTGAAGTTGACCAGTACCAGACCCAGGATCGCCACCAGCATGATCAGGCCGGAAGCCTGAGTGAAGATGAAGAACTTGGTCGCCGCGTAGATCCGGGTTTTCTTGCCGTCCGAAGAACTGTGACCCCAGAGCGCGATGAGGAAGTACATCGGCACCAGCATCATTTCCCAGAAGAAGAAGAACATGAACAGGTCGAGGGCGAGGAACACGCCGACGACACCGCCCAGGATCCACATCAGGTTCAGGTGGAAGAAGCCAACATGACGCTGGATCTCTTTCCACGAGCAGAGTACCGAGAGGACACCCAGCAGACCGGTCAGCATGATCATCAACAGCGACAGGCCGTCGAGGGCCAGGTGCACGTTGATGCCGAAGCGCTGGATCCAGACGTGCTTGAACTCAAGCGCCCAGGTCGGATCGGCGCCAGGCTTTGGTGCAAATGAATAGTCACCGTTGGCCCACAGCCAGAGGCCGAGGGAGAGCAGCAGGGACATGGTGATCAGCGCAATCCAGCGGGGGAGGGTGGCGCCGAAGCGCTCACCCATCCAGCACAGCAGGCCGCCGATGAAGGGGATCAGGATTAGCCAAGGCAGAATCATGACGGGCTCAATTCCTTTCGCAAGTTCGCAAGGTTCATATCAGACCGCTACCAGCACGACGGCGCCGATGACCAGCACGGCACCAGCAGCCATCGAGGCGGCGTACCAACGCAGTTGACCGGTCTCGGTACGGCTCAGGGCGGTGTGGCCGCCTTTGGCCATACGCGGGATCAGACCGATGGTCTGGTCCAGCGGGTCTTTGCGCAGGATGTGGTTGATCGCCAGGTAAGGCTTGACGAACAGTTTGTCGTAGATCCAGTCGAAGCCCCAGGCAGCGAACCACCAGGCCGAGAGGATACGGCCGATGCCGCTGTTGGCGATGGCGGTGACGAAGCGACGCTTGCCGAGGAACAGCAGCGCGGACAGCAGGATACCGGCCAGGGCGATGGCGCCCGAGGCGATTTCCAGGCTGTGCTTGGCTTCGCCGCCGGCATGGCCGACGCTTTGCGGCAGCACGCCGTGCAGCGGTGGAACGATCATCGCGCCGATGGCGGTGGACAATACGATCAGCACCGACAGTGGCAGCCAGTGGGCGATGCCGTGACCGGCGTGGGCTTCGGTCTTCGCTTCACCATGGAACGCGATGAAGATCAGGCGGAAGGTGTACAGCGAGGTCATGAATGCGCCGACCAGACCTGCATAGAGCAGACCGTGGTTGCCGCTGGCGAACGCTTCCCAGAGGATTTCGTCCTTGGAGTAGAAGCCTGCGGTCACCAGAGGCAGGGCCGCCAGGGCCGCGCCACCGACGATGAAGCTGGCGTAGGCCAGTGGCAGTTTCTTCCACAGGCCGCCCATCTTGAAGATGTTCTGCTCGTGGTGGCAGGCAACGATTACCGAACCGGATGCAAGGAACAGCAGGGCCTTGAAGAAGGCGTGGGTCATCAGGTGGAAGATCGCGCCGTCCCAGGCACCAACGCCCAGGGCCAGGAACATGTAGCCGATCTGGCTCATGGTCGAGTAGGCGAGGATACGCTTGATGTCGGTCTGGACCAGGGCTGCAAAACCCGCCAGAACCAGGGTCACGCCGCCAACGATGCCCACCAGGTGCAGGATTTCCGGCGCCAGGGTGAACAGGCCGTGGGTACGGGCGATCAGGTAGACACCGGCGGTCACCATGGTCGCGGCGTGGATCAGTGCCGAAACCGGAGTAGGACCGGCCATCGCGTCCGCCAGCCAGGTTTGCAGCGGCAGTTGCGCGGATTTACCGACAGCGCCGCCCAGCAGCATCAGGGTGGCCATGACCATCCAGAAGTCGCCGGACTGGAATTTCTGCGGAGCCAGCACCAGCAGTTCCTGAACGTTCAGCGTGCCCAGTTGGGCAAACAGAATGAACAGGCCGATGGCCATGAACACGTCACCGATACGGGTCACGATGAAGGCCTTGAGTGCGGCGTTACCGTTGTTGCGGTTGCTGTAGTAGAAACCGATCAACAGGTACGAGCACAGGCCCACGCCTTCCCAGCCGAAGTACACGAACAGCAGGTTATCGGCCAGGACCAGGAACAGCATGCTGGCGATAAACAGGTTGGTGTAGGCGAAGAAGCGCGAGTAGCCGTCTTCACCGCGCATGTACCAGGACGCGAACAGGTGGATCAGGAAGCCGACGCCAACCACCACGCCGAGCATGGTCACCGAAAGGCCGTCCAGGTACAGGGCGAAGGTCGGCGTGAAGCCTTCCACCGCCATCCATTGCCACAGCACCTGGGTGTAGTGGCCGCCTTCCGGCGGAGCCACGTTGAATTGCCAGATCACATAAGCCGCGACGATCGCCGACAGGCCAATGGAGCCGACGCCGATCAGCGCCGAGAGGTTTTCCGAGAGGCGTCCCCGGGAAAACGCCAGCAGCACAAAACCGATCAGAGGGAACAGGAAAGTCAGATAGAGAAGGTTCATCCGCGCATCTCACTGGCAGCGTCGATATCGAGCGTGTGGAAGCGGCGATACAGTTGCAGCAGGATTGCCAGGCCAATACTGGCCTCGGCAGCTGCCAGGCTGATCACCAGGATGAACATGATCTGTCCATCCGGCTGCGCCCAGCGGCTACCGGCAACGATGAACGCCAGGGCGGAGGCATTCATCATGACCTCCAGGCTCATCAGCACGAAGAGAATGTTGCGGCGGACCATCAGGCCGACCAGACCGAGGCAGAACAGGATGCCGGCGACCGCCAGACCATGCTCCATAGGGATAGCAGGCATCGTCATTGCTCCTTGGCTTCGTTACGGCCCAGATGGAACGCCGTGACGGCTGCGGCGAGCAGCAGCATCGAGGCGAGTTCGACCACCAGCAGGTAAGGACCGAACAGGCTGATGCCCACGGCCTTGGCGTCTACGGTGGTGTGGCCGACGGCCTGGCCGCTATGGTGGGAGAACAGTACATACAGCAGTTCTACCAGCAGCAGCGCGGCGAGGAGGACCGGGCCGCCCCAGATACCGGGCTTGAGCCAGACGCGCT
Organism: Pseudomonas sp. GM49; assembly: GCF_000282355.1. GTDB lineage: Bacteria > Pseudomonadota > Gammaproteobacteria > Pseudomonadales > Pseudomonadaceae > Aquipseudomonas. The sequence goes on along the minus strand of NZ_AKJL01000020.1, from coordinate 10,554 downwards.
CTTGCTGAACCGAGGCCGGGCCAAGGTTCAGCATCATCACCACGAACACGAACAGCACCATGATGGCGCCAGCGTAGGCGATCACTTCCAGTACACCGGCAAACGGTGCGCCGAGGGCGAAGAACGTCATCGCCACGGCGATCAGCGAAATGATCAGGTAGAGCAGGGCGTGCACAGGGTTGGTGTTGGTGATCACGCGGAGCGTGGACACCACAGCGATACCCGATGCGAAATAGAAAGCGAATTCCATCTTTCTTCCTTAAGGCAGCAAGCTCTTCACGTTGATCGGTTCGGCTTCATTCTGCGCGGAGCCTTTGGGCTTACCGGCAATCGCCATACCTGCAACACGATAGAAGTTGTAATCAGGGTTTTTGCCGGGGCCGGAGATCAGCAGATCTTCTTTCTCGTAAACCAGGTCCTGACGTTTGAACTCGGCCATTTCGAAATCCGGCGTCAGCTGGATCGCGGTGGTCGGGCAGGCTTCCTCGCAGAGGCCGCAAAAGATGCAGCGCGAGAAGTTGATGCGGAAGAAGTCCGGGTACCAGCGACCGTCTTCGGTTTCAGCTTTCTGCAGCGAGATGCAACCAACCGGGCACGCCACGGCACACAGGTTGCAGGCTACGCAACGCTCTTCGCCGTCGGGGTCGCGGGTCAGCACGATCCGGCCACGGAAGCGTGGCGGCAGGTACACCGCCTCTTCCGGATATTGCAGCGTGTCGCGCTTGCGGAAGGCATGGCCGAAGATCATCACCAGGCTGCGAAGCTGGGTGAAGAAGCCATGCACGATGTCAAAAATGTACTTCATGATTCTCTATCCTCACTGAGCCGCGACGGCGGGCGTGTTGAGCAACACGATCGCAGCGGTCACCAGCATGTTGACGAGGGTCAGCGGCAGGCAGAACTTCCAGCTGAAATCCATCACTTGGTCATACCGTGGGCGCGGAATCGAGGCGCGCAGCAGGATGAAGAACATGATGAAGAACGCGGTTTTCAGCGCGAACCAGATGAACGGGATCTGCGGCAGAATGCCGAACGGACCGTGCCAGCCACCGAAGAACAAGGTCACCAGCAGCGCCGAGATCAGCACGATGCCGATGTACTCGCCGACGAAGAACATGCCCCATTTCATGCCGGCGTATTCAATGTGGTAACCGTCGGCCAGTTCCTGTTCCGCTTCCGGCTGGTCGAACGGGTGACGGTGAGTCACGGCGACGCCAGCGATGAAGAAGGTCAGGAAACCGAAGATCTGCGGAATGACGAACCACATGTTCTGCGCCTGGTATTCGACGATGTCGCGCATGTTGAACGAGCCGACCTGGATCACGATGCCCATCAGCGACAGGCCCATGAACACTTCGTACGACACGGTTTGCGCCGAGGCCCGCAAGCTGCCCAGCAGGGCGAACTTGTTGTTGCTCGACCAGCCGGCGAACAGCACCGCGTAGACCGACAGACCGGCCATGGCGAAGAAGAACAGGATGCCGATGTTGATGTCCGCGACACCCCAGGTCGGGGTGATCGGGATGATCGCGAAGGCAATCAGCAAGGCGCTCATGGCCACGACCGGCGCCAAAGTGAAGATCACTTTGTCGGCGAATGGCGGCGTCCAGTCTTCCTTGAAGAACATCTTGATCATGTCGGCCGCGATCTGGAACGCGCCGAACGGACCGACGCGGTTCGGACCGTAACGGTCCTGCCAGAGGGCGAGCAAACGACGCTCGACCCAGCTCAGCAGGGCGCCGCAGACCACCACGGCGAGCAGAATCACCACGGCCTTGAGGACCGCGATGATGATGTCGATCACTTCAGGAGTGAACAAGGTCATTGCGCTGCCTCCTGCAGATCGTCAACGGATTTGCCAAAGATCGCTGGCGGGATGCCGGCGATGCCCGCAGGCAAGGCCACCAGACCGGCGCCCAGTTCTTCGTTGATACGCAGCGGCAGACGCAGGGTCTGGCCGGCCACGTTCAGGCTCAGCATGGCACCGTCATTGACACCCAGGCGGTCGGCTTCGGACTTGGCCAGAGCAACATAAGCAGCCGGAATGCGTTCCTGAACCGGAGCGGCTTTCGAAGAGTTCTCTTCGCTGCCGAACAGGTGGAAGAACGGCACGACCTGCCAGGTGCCCTGGGCCGGGTTGAACGCACGCGGAACGCTGGCGAACCAGTTCAGCGAGTCACCGCTGGTTTCGATCAGGCGGGTGCCCGGGTCGCCAGCGCGGATGTGACCACCGACTTCATCCTGGAACTTGTTCCAGGCTTGCGGCGAGTTCCAGCCCGGAGACCAGGCGAATGGTACTTGCTGACGCGGTTCGGCCGAACCCGAGTAACCTTCCATGGAGAAGGCGAACGCGGTGTCCTTGTCCTGCGGGGTACGCGGTTCGTGCACGTTGATGTCGGCGCGCATGGCGGTACGACCGGAGTAGCGCAGCGGTTCACGGGCCAGTTTCATGCCCTTGATGCGGAACGCGGCGGACGGTGCGGCGTCAACAATGCGGTTCAGAATCGGTGTGCTGGAAGCGACAGCGGCGGTGGCGTGGTCCAGTTGGGTCCAGTCGATCGGCTGGTTCAGCAGGGTTGCGCGCAGGGCATGCAGCCAGCGCCAGCCTTCGTGAACCAGGATGCTCGCGTCCATGTACTTCGGATCGAAGACCTGGAAGAAGCGCTGGGCGCGACCTTCCTGGCTGACCAGGGTACCGTCGCCCTCAGCGAAGCTGGCGGCTGGCAGGACCAGGTGCGCGCGATCGCTGGTGGCGGTCTTCTGGTGGTCGGCGACGATCAGCACTTTCGCGGCGGTCAGGGCAGCATCGACCTTGGCCTTGTCGGTACGGGTGTACAGATCGTTTTCCAGCACGACGATGGCGTCGGCACGGCCATCGATTACTGCTTGCAGCGCGGCGTCGACCGATTCGCCACCTAGCATGGCCAGGCCGAGGCTGTTGGCCTCTGGCACGATCAGGCTGATGGAACCGTTCTTCTCGCGCAGTTTCAGCGCCTTGGCGATGTTCGCGGCCGCTTCGATCAGGGCTTTGGAGCCCAGGGAAGTACCGGCGATGATCAGTGGACGCTTGGCCGCGAGCAGGGCGTCGGCAATGCGCTTGGCCAGCTCGAGGGCTTCAGCGTCCAGGCCTTCTACGGCTGGAGCGCTGGCGTCGAGGGCGTGAGCCACGGCGAAACCGATGCGGGCCAGGTCGTCGGGAGCCGCGTGAACGCATTCTTCGGCGATGTCGTCGAGCTTGGTTTCAGCCAGGCTGGCGATGAACAGCGGGTTCAGCGCGTGCTGGCCGATGTTCTTCACCGCGGCGTCGAGCCAAGGCTGAACGCGCATGGCATCGGCCATGTCTTCGGCCTTGCCCTTGACCGATTGACGCAAGGACAGGGCCATGCGTGCAGCAGTCTGGGTCAGGTCTTCACCGAGGACGAACACGGCGTCGTGGTCTTCGATGTCGCGCATGTTCGGTACTGGCAGCGGGCTGTCTTTGAGCACTTGCAGGACCAGGCGGATGCGTTCCAGTTCGGCGGCTTCGATACCCGAGTAGAAGTGTTCGGCACCGACCAGTTCGCGCAACGCGTAGTTGCTTTCGAGGCTGGCGCGAGGCGAGCCGATACCGACGATGTTGCGACCGCGCAGCAGATCGGCTGCTTTATCCAGCGCGTCGTCGAGGCTCAGCTTGGCGCCGCCCGCCAGCAGTGGCTGACGCGGACGGTCTTCGCGGTTGACGTAGCCATAGCCGAAACGGCCACGGTCGCACAGGAAGTACTGGTTCACCGAACCGTTGAAACGGTTTTCGATGCGACGCAGTTCGCCGTAACGCTCGCCCGGGGAAATGTTGCAACCGCTGGAGCAGCCATGGCAGATGCTCGGCGAGAACTGCATGTCCCACTTGCGGTTGTAGCGCTCGGAGTGAGTCTTGTCGGTGAACACACCGGTCGGGCAGACCTCGGTGAGGTTGCCGGAGAACTCGCTTTCCAGCACGCCATCTTCAACGCGACCGAAGTACACGTTGTCGTGGGCGCCGTACACACCGAGGTCGGTGCCGCCGGCGTAGTCCTTGTAGAAGCGCACGCAGCGGTAGCAAGCGATGCAGCGGTTCATTTCGTGGGAAATGAACGGGCCCAGTTGCTGGTTCTGGTGAGTACGCTTGGTGAAGCGGTAACGGCGCTCGTTGTGGCCGGTCATTACCGTCATGTCTTGCAGGTGGCAGTGACCGCCTTCTTCACAGACCGGGCAGTCGTGAGGGTGGTTGGTCATCAGCCATTCAACAACACTGGCGCGGAACGCCTTGGACTCTTCATCTTCGATGGAGATCCAGGTGTTGTCGGTGGCAGGCGTCATGCAGGACATCACGATACGACCACGGGTGTCGTTCTCGTCGGTGTACTGCTTGACCGCGCACTGGCGGCAAGCGCCAACGCTGCCAAGGGCAGGGTGCCAGCAGAAATAAGGAATATCGAGGCCTAGCGACAGACATGCCTGTAACAGGTTGTCTGCCCCATCGACTTCGAGCTCTTTGCCGTCTACGTGGATAGTGGCCATGGTTCAAAGTTCTTCGTTGGCCCGGTGTCAGCGGGCGTGGCTAATGGAATCTTGTTATCCGCGTGAATCAACACAGCCGTTAAAGGCGTCATCACACGAAAAGCGAAGGGCACGGACCCTTCGCCTTTTTTAAGCGTTTACGCGCCGACCAGGATCGGCCTTGCCAGAGGCGGGACGGTGGCGCTGACTGGCGCGATACCGGCTTCGAACTCATGGCGGAAGTATTTGATTGCGCTGCCCAACGGCTCCACGGCGCCCGGTGCGTGAGCACAGAAGGTCTTGCCTGGGCCGAGGAAACCGACCAGACCCAGCAGGGTCTCGATGTCGCCTGGCTGGCCTTCGCCGTTCTCGATGGCCATCAGGAGCTTGACGCTCCATGGCAAGCCATCGCGGCACGGGGTGCAGAAGCCACAGGATTCGCGGGCGAAGAACTGCTCCATGTTGCGCAGCAGGGACACCATGTTGACGCTGTCGTCCACCGCCATGGCCAGGCCGGTACCCATACGGGTGCCCACTTTGGCGATGCCGCCGGCGTACATTTGTGCGTCCAGGTGTTCCGGCAACAGGAAGCCGGTACCGGCGCCGCCAGGCTGCCAGCACTTGAGCTTGTAACCGTCGCGCATGCCACCGGCGTAGTCTTCGAACAGCTCGCGACCGGTCACGCCGAATGGCAGTTCCCACAGGCCCGGGTTCTTGACCTTGCCGGAGAAGCCCATGAGCTTGGTGCCCATGTCTTCGCTGCCTTCGCGAGCCAACGATTTGTACCAGTCCACGCCGTCGGCAATGATCGCCGGCACGTTGCACAGGGTTTCGACGTTGTTCACGCAGGTCGGCTTGCCCCACACGCCAACGGCGGCGGGGAAGGGCGGCTTGGAGCGCGGGTTGGCGCGGCGGCCTTCGAGGGAGTTGATCAGTGCGGTTTCTTCACCGCAGATATAACGCCCTGCACCGGTGTGGACGAACAGCTCGAAATCGAAGCCGCTGCCCAGGATGTTCTTGCCCAGCAGGCCCGCTGCCTTGGCTTCTTCCACGGCACGGTTCAGGTGCCTGGCGGCGGTGGTGTACTCGCCACGCAGGAAGATATAGCCACGGTAGGTTTTCAGCGCGCGGGCACTGATCAGCATGCCTTCGATCAGCAGATGGGGCAGTTGCTCCATCAGCATGCGGTCTTTCCAGGTGTTCGGCTCCATTTCATCCGCGTTGCACAGCAGGTAGCGGATGTTGATGGATTCGTCCTTTGGCATCAGGCCCCACTTCACGCCAGTGGGGAAGCCTGCACCGCCGCGACCCTTGAGGCCGGAATCCTTCACGGTCTGGACGATGTCGTCCTGGGCCATGTCGGCGAAGGCCTTGCGCGCAGCGGCGTAACCGTTCTTCGCCTGGTACTCGTCGAGCCAGACGGCTTCGCCGTCGTCACGCAGACGCCAGGTGAGCGGGTGAGTCTCGGCCGAACGCTTGATGCGGTTGGCTGGACCGAAAGAAGTCAGGGTCATACGTAGCCCTCGAGCAATTTGGCAACGCCTGCTGGCTGCACATCACCGAAAGTGTCGTCGTCGATCATCAACGCCGGCGCCTTGTCGCAGTTGCCGAGGCAGCAGACCGGCAGCAGGGTGAAACGACCGTCGGCGGTGGTCTGACCCAGGCCGATGCCCAGCTTGCTCTGGATTTCGCTGACCACGGACTCGTGGCCACCGATGTAGCAGACCATGCTGTCGCAGACGCGAATGATGTGACGGCCCACTGGCTGACGGAAGATCTGGCTATAAAACGTCGCCACACCTTCAACGTCGCTGGCCGGGATGCCGAGGATCTCGCCGATGGCGTACAGGGCGCCGTCCGGCACCCAGCCACGTTCCTTCTGGACGATCTTCAGGGCTTCGATCGACGCCGCGCGCGGGTCTTCGTAGTGATGCAACTCGTGCTCGATGGCCGAGCGCTCGGTTTCGCTCAGGGCGAAACGGTCTGTCTGGATAAGCGTGCTGTTCATGCTTAGCGGTCCACGTCGGCCATAACGAAATCGATACTACCCAGGTACGCAATCAAGTCCGCGACCATGCTGCCTTTGATCACCGAAGGGATCTGCTGCAAGTGCGGGAAGCTTGGGGTACGAATCCGGGTGCGGTAGCTCATGGTGCCGCCATCGCTCGTCAGGTAATAACTGTTGATGCCCTTGGTCGCTTCGATCATCTGGAAGGATTCGTTGGCCGGCATGACCGGGCCCCACGAAACTTGCAGGAAGTGCGTGATCAGGGTTTCGATGTGCTGCAGGGTGCGCTCTTTCGGCGGCGGCGTGGTCAGCGGGTGATCCGCCTTGTACGGGCCTTCCGGCATGTTGCGCAGGCACTGGTCGATGATCCTGATGCTCTGGCGCATCTCTTCGACACGCACGATGCAGCGGTCGTAGGCATCGCCATTGGCGGCCAGCGGCACTTCGAATTCGAAGTTCTCGTAGCCCGAGTACGGGCGCGCTTTACGCAGGTCGAAATTGCAACCGGTCGAACGCAGGCCGGCACCGGTGACACCCCATTCCAGGGCCTCTTTGGTGTTGTAGTCGGCGACGCCGATGGTCCGGCCACGCAGGATGCTGTTGTCCAGTGCGGCTTTCTGGTATTCGTCCAGACGCTTGGGCATCCACTCGACGAAGTCCTTGACCAGTTTTTCCCAACCGCGCGGCAGGTCGTGGGCGACGCCACCGATGCGGTACCAGGCCGGGTGCAGGCGGAAACCGGTAATCGCCTCGATCACCGTGTACGCGCGCTGGCGATCGGTGAAGGTGAAGAACACCGGAGTCATGGCGCCGACGTCCTGGATGTAGGTACCCAGGAACAGCAGGTGGCTGGTGATCCGGAAGAACTCGGCCATCATGATGCGGATGACGTCGACCTTCTCGGGCACCTTGATACCGGCCAGCTTCTCGACCGAGAGCACGTACGGCAGGTTGTTCATCACGCCGCCGAGGTAGTCGATGCGGTCGGTGTACGGGATGAAGCTGTGCCAGGACTGACGCTCGGCCATCTTCTCGGCACCACGGTGGTGGTAACCGACGTCCGGTACGCAGTCAACGATCTCTTCGCCGTCCAGCTGCAGGATGATGCGGAACGCACCGTGCGCGGACGGGTGGTTCGGGCCGAGGTTGAGGAACATGTAGTCCTCGTTCGGGCCGGAACGCTTCATGCCCCAGTCTTCAGGCTTGAAGCGCGCGGACTCTTCCTCGAGCTGTTGCTTGGCCAGGTTCAGGGTGAACGGGTCGAACTCGGTGGCGCGGGCCGGGAAGTCCTTGCGCAGCGGGTGACCTTCCCAGGTCGGCGGCATCATGATGCGCGACAGGTGCGGGTGGCCTTTGAAGTCGATGCCGAACATGTCCCAGACTTCACGCTCGTACCAGTTGGCGTTGGGCCAGATGCTGGTGATGGTCGGCAGGCTGAGGTCGCTTTCGGACAAGGCGACCTTGATCATTACGTCACTATTACGTTCGATCGACATCAAGTGATAGAACACGGAGAAGTCGACGCCGTTCGGCAGCCCTTGACGCTTGGTACGCAGACGCTCGTCCACGCCGTGCAGGTCATAGAGCATGACGTACGGCTTGGGCAGGTTACGCAGGAAGGTCAGGACTTCGACGAGTTTGGCACGGGCAACCCAAAGCACCGGCATGCCGGTGCGGGTAGGCTGGGCGGTGAACGCCTCCGGGCCAAAACGGTTGTTCAGTTCGACGACCACATCCTGGTCGTCTGCCTTGTAAGGCGGGATGTACAGAGCACTGCCTGTAGTCATGGTTATTTATCGCTTTCGGTCAACGTAAAGAATGAAGCCAGCTTCTCGTTTCTTTGAAACAGCAGATCTGGATCAGACTTCGTCGGGGCTGCGCAGGTTGGTTACCTGAATACGCTGTTCGCGGCGCTTTTCCTTTTCGGAAGGCATCTCGGCGCGATACACGCCTTGATCGCCAACGACCCAGGAAAGTGGGCGACGCTCCTGGCCAATCGACTCCTGCAACAGCATCAAGCCTTGCAGGAAAGCTTCAGGGCGGGGCGGGCAGCCAGGCACGTAGACGTCCACGGGCAGGAACTTGTCCACCCCTTGAACGACGGAGTAGATGTCGTACATGCCACCGGAGTTGGCGCACGAACCCATGGAGATGACCCATTTGGGTTCGAGCATTTGCTCGTAGAGACGCTGAATGATCGGCGCCATCTTGATGAAGCAGGTACCGGCGATAACCATGAAATCCGCCTGACGCGGCGATGCCCGGATAACCTCGGCGCCAAAGCGCGCGATGTCGTGGGGCGCCGTGAAGGCGGTGGTCATTTCCACGTAGCAGCACGAAAGACCGAAGTTATACGGCCACAGGGAGTTCTTGCGCCCCCAGTTGATCGTGCCGTTAAGCACGTCTTCGAGCTTGCCCATGAAAATGTTTTTGTGAACTTGATCTTCTAACGGATCGGAAACGGTTTCCCGCTGGCCAATCGGATACTGCTCGTTAGGAGCATCGGGGTCGATCCTGGTGAGATTGTATTGCATTGCCAAAGCCTCATTGTTTCAGCTTCGCTTGCCGCTTGCGCCGAGCTTCCGGAGCCCAGTCAAGGGCGCCCACTCGGAATAGGTAGACAAGGCCTGCCAACAGAATTGCTATGAAAACGAGAGCTTCGACGAATCCGGTCCAGCCGCTTTCGCGGACGGACACAGACCATGCAAAGAGAAAGAGGGCTTCGATATCGAAGATCACGAAGAGCATCGCGACCAGATAGAATTTGGCTGAGAGCCGCAAGCGGGCGCCACCTGTAGGTAGCATGCCGGACTCGAACGGTTCGTTTTTGCTGCGGCCCCAGGCTTTTGACCCGAGTAGGCTGGAGACACCGAGCATGAAGGCGCAGAGGCCGACGACGCCTAGAAGGAAAATGGCAAAGCCCCAGTTATGGGCCATGAGTCCTGTCGCTTCGGGCATGCTGGTAATCCTTAACAGAGAGCAAGGGTCTCTGAGCTTGAAAAGAAACAAAAGCAGTGACGATATGTCGCAGCAATCAATCCTGCTGATTTTATGGCTAAACACCCGGCAAGTAAAATTCCTATAGCGAAATTATTTATAGGAATAAGGACATAGCGCGCTTAAAACCCCCTGCAGGCCTTGCGCCTTGGGCATTGGGTGGCATTTCGTCAATTATGTTTTGTAGGGAATGTAACGAACATAGTTGCTGATAAATGATAATCAATATTGTTTGGAGTGGTTTTTAAACTGCTTGTCCTGCGGATACTCGGGAAGTTGTCTTATATGGGCGTTACTGTAAGTAGCGGCGGTGTGCGTTTTAGCGGATTTTTCTGACAGTCGTACCGCGCTGGATCAATGTTTTCAGATCGCCGCTTTACCCTGTGGGAGCGAGCTTGCTCGCGATGGCGGTGTGTCAGGCACATCATCTTTGTCTGAGGGGTTGCTATCGCGAGCAAGCTCGCTCCCACAGGGTTTTGCAGTGTTTGTTGAATTGCAGGCAAAAAAACGCCCCGAACCAGTCGGGGCGTCAGATGTGCAGCGCTGCGGTTAGCTTTCTATCGGGTCCGCAGCGGCTGATGTCTCAGTCGAAGCGGATCAGTGGAACTGTTCTTCTTCGGTCGAACCGGTAAGCGCGGTCACCGAAGACGAGCCACCCTGGATCACGGTGGTCATGTCGTCGAAGTAGCCGGTGCCCACTTCCTGCTGGTGAGCCACGAAGGTGTAACCCTTGGCGGCGTCAGCGAATTCCTGCTCTTGCAGCTTCACGTAGGCAGTCATGTCGTTGCGGGCGTAGTCGTGTGCCAGGTTGAACATGCTGTGCCACATGTTGTGAATGCCGGCCAGGGTGATGAACTGGTGCTTGTAGCCCATGGCGGACAGTTCGCGCTGGAACTTGGCGATGGTCGCGTCGTCCAGGTTTTTCTTCCAGTTGAAGGAAGGCGAGCAGTTGTACGACAGCAGTTGGTCCGGGTATTCCTTCTTGATCGCTTCAGCGAAGCGACGAGCCTCGTCCAGGTCCGGCTTGGCGGGTT
>NZ_AKJL01000019.1 GCF_000282355.1 Pseudomonas sp. GM49 | reverse complement strand
CGGAACAGACGCTAAGGATTACGCCCCTTGATCCGCCTGGTCAAAAACCCGAAATACTCCTGCCGCATCACCAGAGTCTCATTCGCCAGATGATGTCGTGCCTCGGGCAGCATCAGCACCTGTGGCCGATCAAACTTGCCCCGCAACATTTCCAGGTTGTGCTCCCAATCCACCGTCATGTCGGCCTGCCCCTGCACGATCAACGGCCGGCGGCTACTCGTGGGTGCGGTCTCGATGCGTTTGATCCAGCGCGCCAATGCACCCACCCAGGCCGTCGGCAGGCGCAGCGGCTGCAACGGATCGGCTTGCAGGAACGGCAGAAAAGCCGGGTCATTGGAGTTCTCGCTGAAGCGCCGGGCGATGGCTTTGACGAAAGGCTTGAGCAGGTAGTAACTCAGTTGCGACCAACCCCATGCCCGCGGCCGCACCAGCGGCGACAGCAGAATCACCTGGCCCTGGGCCGGGCTGTTCGCCCCCGCATTCAACACATGATCGATCACGATCGCCCCGCCGGTACTCTGCCCGCACAGGTGCCACGGTTGCGGCAAGTCGAGGGATTGCGCCTCGCTGAACAACCCTTGCAACGCGTCCTGATACTCGGCGAAATCCTTGATGCTCGCTCGTTCGCCGCTGGACAGGCCATGCCCCGGCAAGTCGCAGGCAATCACCGCAAAACCCTGGTCCAGCGCCCACTCGATCACATGCCGGTAGAGCCCGGTGTGGTCGTAGAAACCGTGGATGACAAACAGCGTCGCCTTGGCCTGCTCGGGCCACCAGAATTGGCTGACCAGCTCATAACCATCGACCTCGAATCGTCCAAGGCCACTGCGCACCTGACGCTGCGCAAAATCCAGCCCGTAGAATCGCTGGTAAGCCTGCGCCTGTACCGACAACGGCTGCCCGGCCGCCAGTGGCAACAGGCTTGC
>NZ_AKJL01000018.1 GCF_000282355.1 Pseudomonas sp. GM49 | reverse complement strand
GGGGGGGAGCCGTCAACACGTAGGCGCGTTTGCCGCTGAGCAGGCCTTGCGGGCCGGTTTCGGTGTACTTGAAGGTCACGCCGGCACGCAGCACATGGTCGAGCCAGGCTTTCAGGGTGCTGGGAATCGCAAAGTTGTACATGGGTGCGGCCATGACCAGTACATCGGCGGCGAGCAATTCGTCGGTCAGCTGGTTGGAGCGTTCCAGGGACGCCTGTTCGATGTCGCTGCGCTGCTCGGCGGGTTTCATCCAGCCACCCAGCAGGTTGATATCCAGGTGCGGAACCGGCTTGACGGCCAGGTCCCGGACGGTGATCTGGTCATTCGGGTGAGCGGCTTTCCACTGGCTGATGAACGTCTGGGTCAGTTGGCGGGAAACCGAGTCTTGCTGACGGGCACTGCTTTCGATGATCAGAACGCGGGACATGGGATGTAGCCTCCATCTGAGAATGCTGTAGGTCGATGGAGTGAAGGTTAAACGGAGTCATATCGATGAAAAAGCGCAAATAACTGCTATAACCCATCAATAAATTCGTTTATAAGCTCAGCATACTCTGTGGGAGCGGGCTTGCTCGCGAAGAGGTCGTGTCATTCAACTTTTCTTTTGCCTGACACACCGCTATCGCGAGCAAGCTCGCTCCTACAGAAGACCCTGGCGTCATTTCGGGGCGCAAGTCAGCTCGATGCGCAGCTTGATGATGTTGCGGCTGAACTTGACGGTGGCATTTTTGTGCTTGCCGGCCGGCACGTCGATCTTGCGGGTACGCGGTGCTTCCGGGCCATTGATGAAAACGGCCTTGCAGCTTGCATCGACGTCGCCGTAGTTGGCCACCTGAATGGAGCCGATGTCGTTATCCGTGTCGTAGGTCTGGTAATCGATCTTCATGCCGTTGAGGTCTTTCTTCACATCGATCGGGTAAGCCATCGCCGTCAGCGGCAGCAGCGCCAGCAGCACACAACAGAATTTTTTCATTCAGCAGCCTCCAATAAGGGCTGCCAGCTTAGGACAAGAGGAGCTCAACATGAAAGCGCCCCGCGTGACCCTTGATCAATGGCGAACGCTGCAGGCCGTGGTCGATCACGGTGGTTTCGCCCAGGCCGCCGAAGCGCTGCATCGCTCGCAATCGTCGGTCAGCTACACCGTGGCACGCATGCAGGATCAGCTCGGTGTACCGTTGTTGCGCATCGACGGACGCAAAGCCGTGCTGACCGAAGCCGGCGGCGTGCTGTTGCGCCGCTCCCGGCAACTGGTGAAACAGGCCAGTCAACTCGAAGACCTGGCCCATCACATGGAACAGGGCTGGGAAGCCGAAGTGCGCCTGGTGGTCGATGCCGCTTACCCAAGCGCCCGCCTCGTTCGCGCCCTGACCGCATTCATGCCGCAAAGCCGTGGCTGCCGGGTGCGCCTGCGTGAGGAAGTGCTGTCGGGTGTGGAGGAAGTCCTGCTGGAAGGCGTGGCCGACCTGGCCATCACCGGGTTCAGTATTCCCGGCTACCTGGGCGCGGAATTGAGCGACGTCGAGTTCGTCGCGGTCGCCCACCCGGAACATCCCCTGCACCGCCTCAACCGCGAACTGAACTTCCAGGACCTGGAAAGCCAGATGCAAGTGGTAATTCGCGACTCGGGCCGCCAGCAACCACGGGACGTCGGCTGGCTCGGTGCCGAACAGCGCTGGACCGTCGGCAGCCTGGCCACCGCCGCAACCTTCGTCAGCAGCGGCCTGGGTTTTGCCTGGCTGCCCAGGCACCTGATCGAGCGGGAACTCAAGGAAGGTACGCTCAAGCTGCTACCGTTGGATCAGGGCGGTAGCCGCAACCCGAGCTTTTACCTGTATTCGAACAAGGACAAGCCGCTGGGGCCTGCCACGCAGATTCTCATCGAACTGCTGCGTACGTTTGACACCGCACCACTGGACGCGCCGTTCGCCGCCCCCGAACAAGCCTGACACGGAGTGTATGCATGGCCTATTTCGAACACGAAGGTTGCAACCTGCACTATGAGGAATATGGCCACGGCACGCCGCTGCTGCTGGTCCACGGTCTCGGCTCCAGCACACTGGACTGGGAAAAACAGATCCCGGCACTTGCCACCCGCTACCGGGTGATCGTCCCGGATGTCCGCGGCCACGGCCGTTCGGACAAGCCCCGGGAGCGCTACAGCATTGCCGGATTCAGCGCTGACCTGATTGCACTGATCGAGCACCTCAATCTCGCTCCGGCACACTATGTCGGCCTGTCCATGGGTGGCATGATCGGTTTCCAGCTGGGCGTGGATCAGCCGCAACTGCTCAAGAGCCTGTGCATCGTCAACAGCGCGCCGGAGGTCAAACTGCGAAGTCGCGATGACTACTGGCAGTGGTTCAAGCGCTGGAGCCTGATGCGCGCCCTTAGCCTGGGCACCATTGGCAAGGCGCTGGGCGGCAAGCTGTTCCCGAAACCCGAGCAGGCTGACCTGCGACAAAAAATGGCCGAACGCTGGGCAAAAAACGACAAACATGCTTATCTCGCCAGCTTCAATGCAATTGTGGGCTGGGGGGTCCAGGAACGACTTTCCAAGGTTACCTGTCCAACCCTCATCGTCAGTGCCGACCGTGACTACACACCGGTGGCGCTGAAGGAAAACTACGTAAAACTGCTGCCCGATGCGCGGTTGGTGGTGATCGCCGATTCACGCCACGCCACGCCGCTGGACCAGCCGGAACACTTCAACCAGACACTGCTGGAGTTTCTGACCGCAGTCGACACCACCACTCAGGATCACTGACCCATGCTGAAAAAAATCGCCCTCGCCGCAGGCTCCGTCCTGTTTGCCGCCAACCTGATGGCGGCAACGCCTGCCAAGGCACCGCACGTGCTGCTGGACACCACCAACGGCCAGATCGAAATCGAACTGGACCCGGTCAAGGCCCCGATCAGTACCAGGAACTTCCTTGAGTACGTCGACAGTGGCTTCTACAACAACACGATTTTCCACCGGGTGATTCCGGGTTTCATGGTCCAGGGCGGTGGCTTCACCCAAGCCATGCAACAAAAAGAAACCAAAGACCCGATCAAAAACGAGCACAACAACGGCCTGGTCAACGTTCGCGGTACCTTGTCGATGGCCCGTACTTCGGTGCCTGACTCGGCCACCAGCCAGTTCTTCATCAACGTCAAGGACAACGACTTCCTTGACCAGGGCGACGGTTACGCGGTGTTCGGCAAAGTCGTCAAAGGCATGGACGTGGTCGACATCATCGTTAATTCACCAATCACCGTTCGTAACGGCATGAAGGACGTGCCGGCCGACCCGGTGTTCATCAAGTCGGCCAAGCGCATCGACTGAGACTAAGCTGGACAAGGATGTCCGAGCCGTTGCCGGTGTTTGCCGGCAACGCTCAAACCGTTAAAAGGAGAGCCCGTTCGCGGGCGAACAACCGATGCTTTATCGCCGCTTTGAAAAACTGATCGATGTTTTCCGTGAAGCACCGACGGCATCTCCGCCGGACCGGGTTTTCCCTTTTTACACTTATTACCTCAAGCAGGTCTGGCCGAGCTTCGCCGCCCTGTTGATCGTCGGCCTGATTGGTGCATTGATCGAAGTGGCGCTGTTCAGCTACCTGAGCCGCATCATCGACCTGGCCCAAGGGACGCCGAACATCAATCTGTTTCAGGAACACGCCCTCGAACTGACCTGGATGGTGGTGGTTGCGCTGGTGCTGCGCCCTATATTCGTGGGCCTGCATGACCTGCTGGTGCACCAGACCCTGAGCCCCAGCATGACCAGCATGATCCGCTGGCAGAACCACAGTTATGTGCTCAAGCAGAGCCTGAATTTTTTCCAGAATGATTTCGCCGGGCGCATCGCCCAACGCATCATGCAAACCGGCAACTCACTGCGCGACTCCGCCGTGCAGGCCGTGGATGCGCTGTGGCATGTGCTGATCTACGCCATCAGTTCGCTGGTGCTGTTCGCCGAAGCCGACTGGCGCCTGATGATCCCGCTGCTGACGTGGATTTTCGCCTTCATCGGTGCCCTCTGTTACTTCGTGCCACGGGTCAAGGATCGGTCGGTGGTGGCGTCTGATGCGCGCTCCAAACTCATGGGGCGGATTGTCGACGGCTACACCAATATCACCACCCTGAAGTTGTTCGCCCACACCAACTTCGAGCAGCAATACGCCCGCGAAGCCATCAAGGAGCAGACTGAGAAAGCCCAGCTGGCGGGTCGCGTGGTCACCAGCATGGACGTGGTCATCACCAGCATGAACGGCTTGCTGATCGTCTGCACCACCGGCCTGGCCCTGTGGTTGTGGACGCAGTCGTTGATCAGCGTGGGCGCGATTGCCCTGGCCACCGGCCTGGTGATCCGTATCGTCAACATGTCCGGCTGGATCATGTGGGTGGTGACCGGCATCTTCGAAAACATCGGCATGGTGCAGGACGGTCTGCAGACCATCTCGCAACCGGTCTCCGTCACCGACCGCGACCAGGCCAAACCCCTGGCGGTGGCCCGTGGCGAAGTGCGCTTCGAACAGGTGGATTTCCACTATGGCAAGCAGAGCGGGATCATCGGCGACCTCAACCTGAGCATCAAGCCCGGTGAAAAAATCGGCCTGATCGGCCCGTCCGGTGCCGGCAAATCGACCCTGGTAAACCTGCTGCTGCGCTTGTATGACGTCGAAGGCGGACGCATCCTGATCGACGGCCAGAACATCGCCGACGTCAGCCAGGAGAGCCTGCGCGAACGCATCGGCATGATCACCCAGGACACGTCGCTGCTGCACCGCTCGATCCGTGACAACCTGCTGTATGGCAAACCGGACGCCACCGACGCCGAACTCTGGGAAGCCGTGCACAAGGCCCGGGCCGACGGCTTCATTCCTTCACTGTCGGACGCTGAAGGTCGCACCGGTTTCGATGCCCACGTCGGTGAGCGCGGGGTGAAACTCTCCGGTGGCCAGCGCCAGCGCATCGCCATCGCCCGCGTACTGCTCAAGGACGCGCCGATCCTGATCATGGACGAGGCCACGTCGGCACTGGATTCGGAAGTCGAAGCGGCGATCCAGGAAAGCCTCGAAACCCTGATGCAGGGTAAAACCGTGATCGCCATCGCACACCGGCTCTCGACCATCGCCCGCATGGACCGGTTGGTGGTACTGGAAAACGGCCAGATCGCCGAAACCGGCAGCCATGCCGAACTGCTGGCCCATGGCGGTTTGTATGCGCGCTTGTGGCAACACCAGACCGGTGGGTTTGTCGGGATCGATTGATCCCTGGGATGGCCACATAACCTGTAGGAGCGAGCTTGCTCCGGGCGGCGTTCCGACGATGGATTAAGGGACGCCGCGCGGTGTCAGGTTTTCAGCATTATCGTTGACGACCATCGCGAGCAAGCTCGCTCCTACAGGGATTGGCGCGACCGATAGCCTCCAAAAAACCGCCAGAACCCTTCAACCACGGGTCCTGGCGGTTTTTTGTGCCTGCTGGAATTCTAAAAAAACCCTGCTGTACTCACTGCAACGTTCTGGAGGTGGTTCTGCAGTCCATCGGCTGGATGCTCAAGGCGGCATAATCTCGAAAGGGCTCACTCTCATGTCTCTGTTAAAACGTTCGGCTACAGAGTTGGTAGGTACGTTCTGGCTGGTGTTGGGTGGTTGCGGCAGTGCGGTGCTGGCGGCGGCATTTCCGGATGTGGGGATCGGTCTTCTCGGGGTGTCCTTCGCGTTTGGCCTGACCGTGCTGACCATGGCCTTCGCCATTGGCCATATTTCCGGTTGTCATCTCAATCCTGCGGTATCCCTCGGCCTGGTGGTGGGTGGACGGTTTCCGGCCAATGAATTGCCGGCCTACATCATTGCCCAGGTCATTGGCGGCGTGATTGCAGCCGCCCTGCTGTATTTCATTGCCAGCGGCAAACCCGGTTTCGAACTGGCGGGAGGATTGGCATCCAACGGCTATGGCGAACACTCGCCTGGCGGCTATTCGATGGCGGCAGGGTTTGTCTGTGAACTGGTGATGACTGCGATGTTCATCCTGATCATCCTCGGCGCCACCGACAAACGTGCACCGGCAGGACTGGCACCGATTGCCATCGGCCTGGGGCTGACGCTAATCCACCTGATCTCGATCCCCGTCACCAACACCTCGGTCAACCCGGCGCGCAGCACCGGCCCGGCGCTGATCGTCGGCGGCTGGGCGATTCAACAACTGTGGATGTTCTGGGTCGCACCGCTGCTCGGTGCCGTCGTCGGTGGCGTGCTGTATCGCTGGCTGGGCAAGGAAAACACCTGACACGCTGCACCGTGAAGGTCAGCCTTGGCGATAAGGCAAGGCTGACTTTGCGTCTTCCGCATAAGCCAGTACCCCCAACCGCTCCTGCTCCAGGAAGTCCTTCACCGCCGCTTTTAATCCCGGATGCCTCAAGTAGTGCCAGGAATGCGTAATGACTGGCTCGAATCCGCGAATCAGTTTGTGCTCACCCTGGGCTCCGGCATCGAAACGCTGGAAACCGTTGGCGATGGCGTAGTCCATGCCCTGGTAGAAACAGGTCTCGAAATGCAGGCGGTCGAACTCCGCCAGGCAGCCCCAGTAACGCCCGTAGAAACTGTCGCCCCCCACCAGGCTGAAAGCCATCGCCACCGGCCGTGAACCCTGCCTGGCCAACACCACGCGAATCGACTCCGGCATGCGTTCGGCCAACAAGCTGAAAAACTCCCGCGTCAGGTACGGCGCCTGGCGGCGCACCGCATAGGTATTGGCGTAGCAGGCATAGACGAAATCCCATTGCGCCTGGTTCAGCTCCCGCCCTTGCAGCCATTCGAACTCAAAGCCCTGCCCCGCCACCTGCTCGCGTTCCTTGCGCATCTGTTTGCGCTTGCGCGAACTCAGCACGTCAAGGAAGTCCTGGAAATCCCGGTAACCGCGATTCTGCCAGTGGTATTGACAGCCAACTCGCTGCAGCCAGCCGGGCTGCTCGCTCAATGCCGCGTCGGTGAACGGATCGGTGAAGTTGATGTGGGCGCTGGAGAGCCCTTCGAGCTCAAGGTAGCCCGGCAGGCTTTTCATTAACTCGAAGCCGTCTTCGACCGTGGCCGCCAACAGCCGCGGCCCGGTGACGGGACTGAACGGCACGGCAGTCAACAGTTTGGGGTAGTAGTCGATGCCGGCGCGTTCACAGGCATCGGCCCAGGCGTGATCGAACACGTATTCGCCGTAGGAATGCCACTTGCGATAACTGGGTAGCGCGGCGATCAGGCGGTCACCTTCAACGTGCAGCAAATGCTCGGGCTGCCAGCCGGAATGAGGTCCGACGCTGCCGCTGTCTTCCAGTGCGCTCAAAAAAGCGTGACGCAGAAAAGGCTGAGTCTCGGGCACCAGGGCGTCCCAGGTCTGCGGGGCGATTTCTGACAGTCTTTGCAGGCGTTGCAGCGGCATCACCATCCTCACTTTTCATGGTGTAAAAGCCTCGCGAGTATCGCCGATCGCTCTCCTTTGCACACGGTCAATTCGACGACAGTGCTCTAACTCAATAGTTCAAGACGACTCTATATCGTCATCGACATGACATCACATAGCCACCGCTCTGTCATAAACCATCGCGATACTGGCGCCTGTTTTTAGAGCGCCGGGTTATACCCGGCCACTGTTTTCCGCCCCCTAAGTGGTCGGTTGTGCCCCGGATGGCTCTGTCATCCCCTCTCATCTTCGGAGATTGATATGCGTCTTGCTTCCACGAAAACTGCGGCGGCCTTGTGCGGTGGCCTGCTGTTGGCCATGAGTGTTCCGGCCAGTGCCGCAGTCGACGCCAAACTGCTCGACATGCTCAAGGCTAACGGCTCGATCACCAACGCGCAGTACAGCGAACTGCAAGCCGAGCTGGCCAGGGATCAGAAAGACCAGCAAATCGCCCGTCAGGCTCAGCAAGAGACTAACGAGCAAATCGCGGCCACCGCGAAGAAAACCGAGGCACTGAGCACCTTCGACCAGAAACTGGCCTGGGCCGCCAAGACCCAATTCAAGGGTGACGTGCGTTTCCGTGAAGAAACCGTGCACAACGATGGCGTGCCAAACAACAAGGACCAGGATCGTCAGCGCATTCGTGCCCGCCTGGGTGCCTACAGCGAAATCAACCCGCAGGTCGACACCGGTATCCGTATCGCCACCGGCAGCAACGACGACGCTCGTTCGACCAACCAGGATCTGAACAACTACTTCGACAAGAAGCAGATCTGGCTGGACTTGGGTTACATCGACTACCACCCTGACGCGATCAAGAACCTGCACCTGGTTGGCGGCAAGATGCCGCAACAATGGGTGAGCATGGGCGACATCATCTGGGACAGCGACATCAACCCGGAAGGTCTGGCCGTCACCTACAAGTACCCGCTGAGCGGCAGCACCGAGCTGTTCGGTAGCGCCGGTCACTACACCCTCAAGGACAACGTCGACGGTGAAGGCGTGCAGTTCAAGCACGACCTGCGCCTGTACGCTGGTCAGTTGGGTGGTCGCTTCGCCATTACCGACAGCATGAAAATGACGTTGGGCGGCAGTATCTACTCCTACGACAACGACAGCAGCAGTGCCTGCCCTACCTCCGGCACCGTTACCACGCCATGCGCCCTGGCCGTCAACGGCAACAGCCCGAACGAAACTTTCAAACTGTACGAAGGCTTTGGTCAGCTGGACTTCAGCAACCTGCCAGTTCCGCTGTCGATCTACGGTCAGTACGTCAACAACGCCGATGCCAGCAACGACCAGGACACTGGCTGGTTGGCCGGTGTGAAGTCCAAGGTCTACGGTTTCAACCTGGACTACAACTACCGCGACGTGCAGCGTAACGCTGTGGTGGGTGCCTTCACCGACTCCGACTTCGCCAACGGCTTCACCGGTTCGCGCGGCAGCAAGCTGAAAGTGAGCTACGACCTGGACAAGAACTTCGCCCTGGGCGCGACCTACTTCATGGCGACCTCGGACCAGACCAACGCCAACATCAACAAGAAAGATTCGGACATCAACACCCTGCAACTGGATGCCGAAGCGAAGTTCTGATTCACCCCGCTACACGACCCGGGCAAGGAAGCCCGGGCCGCTTTTACAGCCTGGCGTTGATGTATCGGTCCCCATCATCCTCCGATACATCAACGCCGGGCTGTTTGTTTTTGCCAACCCGCCCTTGCAGGAGCGAGCTTGCTCGCGATAAACCCGAGCACGCCGCGGGGCGTCAGGCTTATCGCGTTATCGTTGACGACCATCATCGGAACGCCGCCCGGAGCAAGCTCGCTCCTACAGCTTGCGCAGCAACACGCTACCAATCGAATAACCGGCGCCGAACGAGCTGAGCACAGCCAGCGAACCGGCGGCCAGGTCATCCTGGTTCTTGTGGAACGCAATCACGGAACCGGCGGAACTGGTGTTGGCGTAGGTGTCGAGAATCACCGGCGCTTCCTGTTCGGTGGCGTCTCGCCCCAGCAGCTTCTTGACGATCAGGTGGTTCATGCTGAGGTTGGCCTGGTGCAGCCAGAAGCGCTTCACGTCGCTGATATTGAGCTGGTTCTCTTGCAGATGCTCAGCGATCAGCTCGGCCACCATCGGGCAGACCTCCTTGAACACCTTGCGGCCTTCCTGCACGAACAGTTTGTCCTTGGCGCCGATGCCCTCTTCCGCCGCGCGGTTGAGGAAGCCGAAGTTGTTGCGGATGTTGTTGGAGAACTTGGTCAGCAGCTTGGTGCTGACGATGTCGAACTGGTACCTGGACGTCGCCAGGTCGGCGCGCTCAATGATCACCGCGGTGGCGGCATCGCCGAAGATGAAGTGGCTGTCGCGGTCACGGAAGTTCAGGTGGCCGGTGCAGACTTCCGGGTTGACCATCAGGATCGCCCGGGCCTGGCCCAGTTGCACGCTGTTGGCGGCGGTCTGGATACCGAAAGTCGCCGAGGAGCAGGCCACGTTCATGTCGAAACCGAAACCCTGGATGCCCAGCGCTTCCTGAACTTCGATGGCGATGGCCGGGTAAGCACGTTGCAGGTTGGAGCAGGCGACGATCACGCCGTCGATGTCGGCGGCAGTCTTGCCGGCGCGCTGCAAGGCTTGTTCGGCAGCGCCAATGGCCATCTGGCACAGCACCGACCACTCGTCGTTGGAACGCTCCGGCAGGCGTGGGGCCATGCGTTGCGGGTCGAGGATGCCGTCCTTGTCCATGACAAAGCGGCTCTTGATGCCGGAGGCTTTCTCAATGAACGCGGCGCTGGACTCGGTCAACGCTTCCACTTCACCGCGCGCGATGGCGTCGGCGTTGTCGGCGTTGAATTGCGCCACGTAGGTATTGAAAGACTGCACCAGCTCTTCATTGGAAATGCTGTTGGCCGGGGTGTACAGGCCGGTGCCGCTGATGACGACGTTATGCATGGTCGTGTCTCTAATCTGTTCAGGCAGAAAGCATTGGCACCGTCGTACCAACACGCAAAGGGTCTATTCCCATCCAGGGGACGCAAACCTGGCATCGCTTTATTCCGGACCTGCCCGTAACCGTGAAGGCTCAAAACCGCGGGGCCGGCGTTTATAGGCGCGAAGTTTGCCATAAACCTTGGGTTTTGGCGCCTTTTTGCTGGATGAACCCTACCTGCAAGCCATGCAAAACTGTGGGAGCGAGCTTGCTCGCGATTGCGGCCTGACAGGCAACATAGATGTTGAATGTGATGCCCCCATCGCGAGCAAGCTCGCTCCCACAGGTATTGCACTGGCCTCGCGTCTACGGCTCGACTTGCGACCACTGCTTGTTCAGGCGCTTGTCGGAGATAGGCACCTTGGTTCCCAACTGTTGCGCAAACAGCGAAACCCGGTATTCCTCCAGCCACCAGCGATACAACTCCAGCTGCGGATCGCGCTTGCCTTCCTGGGCGTGTTTACCGGCACGGGTCTGGTATTGCGTCCACAGCCCGCTCAATTCGCCGCTCCAGACCCGGTCGCGCTGCACCTGGGCGCCGATTTTCTCGAAGCGCTGTTCAATCGCCTTGAGGTAACGCGGCAACTCCTTGAGCCATTGCATCGGCGTTTCCCGGACAAACCCCGGATACACCAGCTGGCTGAGCTGCTGCTTGATATCGTTCAGGGCCACGGCTTGCGCCAGATCAATCTTGCCCTTGAAGCGCTTTTGCAGGCCATGCCAATGCTTGAGGATTTCCAGGGTCAGCTTCGCCACACGCTCGGCGTGCTCGGTCCAGGCGCCACGCTTGCGCTCGGCCAGGGACGCCAGACCGGCGCCGTCACGGGGCAACGGGTCTTCGCCTTCGAGAATGCAGCTGTCGAGGCTGGCCAGCAGAATGTCTTCCACCAGCGCATCGACGCGCCCCATGTCGCGGTACAGCAGGCCCAGTTCGGTAAGGCCCGGCAACTTGCCACGGAGGAATTTTGCCGACTCGGCCAGTTGCTGCATCAGCAAGCGTTGCAGGGCACGGCGATGCTGGAACTCGGCCTCGGCCGGGGTCGAGAAACGCCCTTCCTTGACCGTACCGGCTTCTTCCACCAGCGCCGGATAGACCGTCATCGACAGCCCGGCGATCTTCTGTTGGGTTTTCTCGGCCACTGCGGCAAACACTTTCGGCTCCACCGGTTGCTGGCTCTTCGCGGTTTGCGGCACCGCCAACGCCGCCTGGCTGGCCTCGGCGAAACGTGCAGTCAGTTCGGCCAGATCGCGACCTTCACCGAGGAACTTGCCTTGGGCGTCGACGATTTCCAGGTTCATCCGCAGATGGCTTTCGACCTGCTGCGCCGCCTCGGCCCAGGCTTCATCGCTGACCCGCGCGCCGGTCATGCGTAGCAACTCACGACCCAAGGCCTGGGGCAGCGAACCCTCGGCAAAGGTCATGCGCTGCAAGGCCGCCTTGACGAAGTCCGGCACTGGCACGAAATTCTTGCGCAAGGCCTTGGGCAAGTTGCGCACCAGGGCAATGCACTTGGCTTCGATGACACCCGGTACCAGCCATTCCAGGCGTTCCGGCGGCAGCATCGGCAACAGCGGTGCCGGCACGCGCAGGGTCACGCCGTCCCGTGGATGGTTGGGTTCGAAGTGGTAGCTGAGGGCTAATTCCAAATCGCCGATGTGCAGCGTATCCGGGTAATGCTGGGCGGTGACTTCACTGGCTTCGCGGGCCAGCACGTCTTCTTCGCGCATGATCAGCAACTGCGAGTCTTTCTGGCTGTTGATCCGGTACCAGCTGTCGAAGGTCGCAGTCTGGTGGATCTCCGCCGGCAGACGTGCGTCGTAGAAGGCGTACAGAGTTTCTTCATCGGCAAGGATGTCGCGACGGCGGGCCTTGGCTTCCAGTTCGTCAAGTTGTTCCAGCAACTGTTTGTTGGCCGTCAGGCATTTGGCCCTGGACTGAATTTCGCCGCGCACCAGCGCTTCGCGGATGAACAGTTCGCGGGACACCACCGGGTCGACCGGGCCGTAATGCACCGGCCGGCGCCCGACCACGATCAACCCGAACAGGGTGATCTGCTCGAACGCCACAACCTGGCCGCGCTTCTTTTCCCAATGGGGCTCGAAGTGGTTTTTCTTGATCAGGTGCCCGGCCAACGGCTCGATCCAGTCGGCGTCAATCTTGGCGACCATGCGTGCATAGAGCTTGGTGGTTTCCACCAGCTCGGCGGTCATCAGCCATTGCGGGCGTTTCTTGCCGATGCCCGAGGACGGGTGAATCCAGAAGCGCCGCTGACGGGCGCCGAGGTAATCACCCTCTTCGGTTTTCTGGCCGATTTGGCTGAGCAACCCCACCAGCACCGCTTTGTGCAGTTTCGGATAGTCCGCCGGCTCTTTATTGAGGCTCAACTGCATGTCGCGGCAGATCAGGCTCAGCTGGCGATGGGAGTCGCGCCATTCGCGCAGGCGCAGGTAATTCAGGAAATTCTTGCGGCACCAATTGCGTAGCGGGTTGGCACCCAGCGCCTGACGCTGTTCTTCGAAACCGCGCCACAGGTTGACCAGTCCGGCGAAGTCCGAGTCGGCGTCCTTCCACTGGGCGTGGGCCTGATCCGCCGCTTGCTGACGTTCCGGCGGACGCTCGCGCGGGTCCTGGATCGACATGGCGCTGGCGACAATCAGCACTTCCTGCAAGCTGCCGAGCTTGGCCGCTTCCAGCAACATGCGACCCATGCGCGGGTCCACCGGCAGCCGCGCCAATTGGCGGCCGAGCGGCGTCAACTGGCTGTTGCGATCTACCGCCGAGAGTTCCTGCAGCAGGTTGTAACCGTCGCTGATGGCCTTGCCATCCGGCGGCTCGATGAACGGGAACGCGCTGACTTCGCCAAGGCGCAGATGCAGCATCTGCAAAATAACCGCCGCGAGGTTGGTACGGAGGATTTCCGGATCGGTAAATTCCGGGCGACCGAGGAAATCCTCTTCGCTGTACAGGCGCACGCAAATGCCCGGTTCGACCCGTCCGCAACGGCCCTTGCGCTGGTTGGCACTGGCCTGGGAAATGGCTTCGATGGGCAGGCGCTGGACCTTGGCGCGGTAGCTGTAGCGGCTGATGCGTGCGGTGCCGCTGTCGATCACGTAGCGGATGCCCGGCACGGTCAGCGAGGTTTCCGCGACGTTGGTCGCCAGCACCACGCGACGGCCCGGGTGCGACTGGAAAATCCGCTGTTGCTCGGCCGGCGACAACCGCGCGTACAACGGCAGGATTTCGGTGTGCTTGAGCTGAGCCTTGCGCAGCATATCGGCGGCATCGCGAATCTCGCGCTCGCCGGGCAGGAACACCAACACGTCACCGGGACTGCGGCGCTCGCTGCGCTCATACGCGGCGATTTCGTCGAGAGTGGCGAGGATCGCCTGATCCACGGTCAAGTCATCTTCGACGCGGTTGCCCTCTTCGTCCTGCTCCAGAGTCAGTGGGCGATACCAGGTGTCCACCGGGAAGGTGCGGCCGGAGACTTCGACAATCGGCGCATCGTCGAAGTGCTTGGAAAAGCGCTCCAGATCGATGGTCGCCGAGGTGATGATGACCTTCAGGTCCGGGCGGCGCGGCAACAGGGTTTTCAGGTAGCCGAGCAGGAAGTCGATGTTGAGGCTGCGTTCGTGGGCTTCGTCGACAATGATCGTGTCGTAGCGTTCCAGATAGCGATCGTTCTGGGTTTCCGCCAGCAGGATGCCGTCGGTCATCAGCTTGATCAGGGTGTTGGAATCGCTTTGATCCTCGAAGCGCACCTGATAACCGACCAGTGCGCCCAGCGGCGTGCCGAGTTCTTCGGCAACCCGGCTGGCCACGCTGCGCGCAGCGATCCGGCGTGGCTGGGTATGGCCGATCAGGCCATGTTGGCCGCGACCGATTTCCAGGCAGATCTTTGGCAACTGGGTGGTTTTACCCGAACCGGTTTCGCCGGCAATGATCAGCACCTGGTGCTTTTCCAGCGCTTTCTTGATTTCGTCGCGCTTGGCGGCAATCGGCAAACTGTCGTCGTAACGAATCACCGGCAGGCTGGCCTTGCGCGCCAGCACCTGCTCACAGGACGCCTGCATCCGCGCCACCCACTGGGCCAGCCTGGCCTCGTCGGGTTTCTTGCGCAGCTCAAGCAACTGCCGCCGCAACCGGTGGCGGTCGGCGAGCATGGCGTGATCGAGGTTTTTCAGCAGTTTGTCGATGGAGGGCGATTCGTCGGTCATCGGGTACGCAATTCAGTCGTCTAGTGGCGCAGGGTGCGGATTGTCGCAGATTTTACGACCGCTGCGCGGCCGATCGCGAGCAAGCTCGCTCCCACATGGGATCTATAGCGACCACAAAATCGGGGCACGCCACGGTCAAATGTGGGAGCGAGCTTGCTCGCGATCGATTGCGAAGCAATCGCAGAGAACTACTCGTTATCGAGGCCCTTGCGCCGATACGGAAACACATCGATCACTTTGCCGGCGCGAATCGCCTCCTGCAGGCTTTTCCAGTAATCAGCGTTGTACAGCTCGCCATGCAGTTGATCGAACAACTTGCGCTGCCCCGAATCGGCAAACAGGAACGGCGGAAACTCTTCCGGGAACACGTCCAGCGGCCCGATCGAGTACCAGGGTTCGGACGCCATCTCATCTTCCGGAGTGCGCGGTTGCGGGATGTGGCGGAAGTTGGCTTCGGTGAGAAAGCAGATCTCATCGTAGTCGTAGAACACCACCCGGCCGTGACGGGTGACGCCGAAGTTCTTCAGCAGCATGTCGCCGGGAAAGATGTTGGCCGCCGCCAGTTGCTTGATCGCCAGCCCGTAGTCTTCCAGGGCTTCGCGTACCTGCGCTTCGTTGGCGTTTTCCAGGTAGAGGTTAAGCGGGGTCATGCGCCGTTCGGTCCAACAGTGGCGGATCAGCACCGTGTCATCTTCCACCGACACCGTCGACGGTGCGACTTCCAGCAGTTCCTCCAGGCACGCCGGGTCGAACTTGCTCAGCGGGAAACGGAAGTCGGCGAATTCCTGGGTATCGGCCATGCGCCCGACCCGGTCGACGCTCTTCACCAAACGGTACTTTTCGATCACCGTGGCGCGGTCGACGTTTTTCGATGGCGAGAAACGGTCCTTGATGATTTTGAACACGGTGTTGAAACCCGGCAGGGTGAACACGCTCATGACCATGCCGCGCACGCCGGGGGCCATGATGAACTGGTCGTCGGTGTTGGCCAGGTGATTGATCAGTGCCCGGTAGAACTCCGACTTGCCGTGTTTGTAGAAGCCGATCGAGGTGTACAGCTCGGCAATGTGCTTGCCCGGCAGGATACGCCGCAGGAAGCCAATGAACTCCGCCGGCACCGGCACATCCACCATGAAATACGATCGGGTGAAGGAGAAAATGATCGACACATCCGCTTCGTCGGTGATCAGCGCATCGATCTGGATGCCACGCCCTTCAAGGTGCAACAAAGGAATTGCCAG
Source organism: Pseudomonas sp. GM49 (assembly GCF_000282355.1). Classification (GTDB taxonomy): domain Bacteria; phylum Pseudomonadota; class Gammaproteobacteria; order Pseudomonadales; family Pseudomonadaceae; genus Aquipseudomonas. The sequence goes on along the minus strand of NZ_AKJL01000018.1, from coordinate 27,268 downwards.
CGGCCATTGCTCATCGGCGGTGTAGATGCGACCCACCAGGTACGCGCCTTTATTGCGGTACAGCACCGAGGAAAACAGCTCGACGCTCAGCTCCGGGTCCTTGCACACCCAGTCCGGCAGGTTTTCGCGCAGTTGCGCTTCGAGGCGCTTCAGGTCACCGGACAGGTCGGCGTAATCCTCGCTGAAGCGGTAGTCGGCGAAGATACTGGCAAGCATCGCCGACAATTGACCTTGCGGCTTGTAGGTGCGGGTTTGCGCGGCCCGGGCACGGCGCAGGCTCGGCCGGGTGGTGTGGATGAACATGCAGCCGTCGCTGATCAGGTCATGGCTGAACAGCCCGCAGAAGATCGAGTTGTACCAGGTCTCGGACAATTCATCGTCGAAGCGCAGGTCGATCAGGCTGATGTAAGCACTTTTCACCAATGGCCAGCAGCTGACGTCCAGGGTGTCGGCGTCAAACGCGGTGCGCAGTCGCTCCACCGTTTCACTGACTTTATCTTCGTACAGATTGATCCGCGCCGCCGACGCCGATTGTGTCTCTTGCCACCGGGCCTGTTCGAAGCGGGCCCGGGCGCCGTCGGTGATCTGCCGGAAATGCTCGCGGTAATCGTCAAAGCCATCGAGGATCAAACGGGCGATGTCGGCGGCTGGCCATTGCTGCGGCATGGTGAGACCTCTGCGGGAATTCGGGAGGCTTGAGCTTAGCCAGTGAACCGGGTGCAGGAGAAGTGTAATTTTCCACTCGAATTAAACGCCCGGTTTTCGGTTGCCATCGCTCACACACTCAGCAACACTTTCGCCCCTCCCCAAAGGAAGGACCGCGCTGTGAACCCCGTCGATATTTTCCGTTTACTGTCCCTGGCGGCCATTTGGGGTGCGAGTTTTCTGTTCATGCGCATCATCGCCCCGGTGATTGGCAGCATTCCTACCGCTTTTTTCCGTGTATCAATAGCCGCTGCCGGACTGCTGGTGATTCTTGGGCTGATGCGCATGAGTTGGGACTTCAAGGGCAAACTCAAAACCGTGATGCTGCTCGGAGTGATCAACTCCGGGATTCCGGCGACGCTCTATTCGGTGGCCGCGCAGGTGCTACCTGCCGGTTATTCGTCGATTTTCAATGCCACAACACCCTTGATGGGCGTGCTGATCGGCGGCCTGTTTTTCCATGAAAGGCTCACTGGCGCCAAGCTCAGCGGCGTGTTCCTGGGGCTGTTTGGCGTGGGCGTGCTGACCCGTGCCGGTCCGGTGGCGTTCGATATCGAACTGCTGATGGGTGCCGTTGCCTGCCTGCTCGCAACCACTTGCTACGGCTTTGCCGGCTTTCTCGCCCGGCGCTGGCTCGACCAGGCCGGTGGCCTCGACAGCCGTTTGTCGGCACTGGGCAGCATGCTCGGCGCGACGTTGTTCCTGCTGCCGCTGTTCGGCTACAGCGTGATCAGCCAACCACCCGCGAACTGGGGCGGCTGGAGCGTATGGCTGTCGTTGCTGGGGTTGGGTCTGGGATGCACGGCGTTTGCGTACATTATTTACTTCCGGCTCCTGAGCTCCATTGGCCCGGTGAAATCGATGACCACGACCTTCTTGATCCCGCTGTTCGGTGTGTTGTGGGGGGCGCTGTTTCTTGATGAGCCACTGTCGATGGCGCATGTCTATGGCGGGATGTTGATTGCGCTGGCGTTGTGGTTGGTGTTGAAGCCGGCTGCTGTGAAACCGGGTTTGGTGGCTGAGCGGTAGAATTGTTGCGTTGCGGATGACGCCTTCGCGGGCAAGCCCGCTCCCACAGGGTTCGATGTCGCGTACAAATTTTGTATACGACATCAAATACTGTGGGAGCGGGCTTGGTCCGGGCGGCGTTCCGACGAAGGCGGCTGATCAGACGCCAAAAATCACAAAGGCCCGGAGCAATGCTCCAGGCCTTCCCGGGTTTACGCAGGTTTACGGAACACAAACACCAGGCCGACGATGATCAACAGCATGCCGAACAGGCTCAACAGCGCCAGTCGGTTACCGAAAATCAGATAATCCATCACCGCCGTTACCGCTGGCACCAGGTAAAACAGACTGGTGACGTTCACCAGATTGCCCCGGGCGATCAAGCGGTACAGCAACAACGTCGCCAGCACTGACACCACCAGCCCCATCCACAGCACCGGCAGGATGAAGCCGCTGCTGTGCTCGTAGTGAAATGGCTGGAAGGGTACGAAAATCCCGCACAACAGCAGTCCGGCGAGGTACTGCACCGGCAGCGTGCCGAGAGGGTTTTCAGTGATGCGTTTCTGCATGATCGAACCGAACGTCATGCTCACCAGCGCCAGCAGACCGAAAAGCATTCCGGCCAGCGACATTCCGGCCAGGCCGATGCCCTGATAGACCACCATGATCAAACCGGTCAGCCCCAGAACCAGACCGAACATCCGGCTCCAGGAACGCTGACGCTCCATCAGCACCACCGTGAGGATCGGCTGCACGCCCATGATGGTCGCCATCACCCCGGGCGTGACTTTCAGGTCGAGGGCCAACAGATAGAAAATCTGATAAGCCCCCAACAACACCACGCCGGTGGCCATTGCATACAGCATCGGCTTGCCGCCCTTGGGCAGCTTCAGCTTGAGCAACGGCACCAGCAACACCAGCCCGCATAGCGCGATGACGAAACGAAACATCAGGAAGGCGAAGGGTGACGCGTGGGCCAGCCCCCATTTGGAGAAGATCGCCCCGCTGCTCCACAGCAGGACGAACAGGCTCGTGGACGCCGCCGCGAGCGCGGTTTTTTTCGAAAGGACAAACATGAATACCACCTGTAGTCAGGCAAAAAGCCAACTCAGCAAAAGCTGAAATCCAGTAGTTTTTTCAGGCGGGCGCGGGAACAGCAGAAGAAAGCTGATCAGCCCGAAATGCCAACGCCTGGCGGTGATACGACTGCGCACACCGGCGTGCTACTGACAGGTGGGGGGTAATGACTGATCTGCCCGGGCTGCTGATTCCCGCACGGCACGACGCCAGCGTTGACCGCTGAATCGACTACCGCGTTGAGGAGGGATGCAGGCATTGGGCTGATCTTTGCTCGAGGGATAAAAAGTGAGTCCGAAACTCACTGTGCGCCGACTATAACCAGCGTACGACAGGGATTGCAACGATTCGGCAACGACAGTCGGCACAGAGTCCGCATTGTGCGGCAGGAGGAGCATTCAGGGATTGCGTGAAGATCCATAAAAAAAACCGCTCACAACGAGCGGTTTTTTATTCTGTATCCGGCTTCAACCAAACAACCAATACCCCAACAACGTCAGCACCACCACCGCCAGTACCGGGCGTAGTACCCGATAGGCCTTGGGGTTGCGCCGCTTCCATTGCTTGACCAAGCCACTGAATTTATCGCTGGAGTTCTTGCTCCAGGCGTAGGCCCGATTGATCCCGCCCACACGCTCGTCGTCCAGATTCTGTGGTGCCGTGGCGCGACCCAGCCAGGCGCTGATACTGCGATTGATGCGGGCCATGAAGCGATTGTTCAGTGGACGCTCGATATCGCAGAACAGGATGACGCGGGTCTTTTCCGTTTCGTTCTTGACCCAATGCACGTAGGTTTCGTCGAACATCACGTCTTCACCATCGCGCCAGGCGTAAACCTGACCGTCGACAAAGATGCGGCAATCGTCGGAGTTCGGTGTCGACAGCCCCAGGTGATAACGCAGGGAACCGGCAAACGGATCGCGATGCGGGTTGAGGTGGCTGCCGCCCGGCAACAGCGCGAACATGGCGCCTTTGACGTTGGGAATGCGGCTGACCAGCTCCACGGTTCTCGGGCACAGGGCTTCGGCAGAAGGCAGCGGTTTGTCATACCACTTGAGATAGAAACGCTTCCAGCCCTTCTTGAAGAACGAGCCAAAACCGGCGTCATTGTTCTTTGCCGCCGCACGGATATACCCCTCGTCGAACAAGTGCATCGCTTCGTCGCGAATCACTTCCCAGTTGTCCCTGAGCACATCCAGTTCCGGGAACTTGCTGCGATCCAGATACGGTTTCGAAGGCACACCGGAAAACAGGTACATCAAGGCGTTATAGGGGGCGAACAGTGCCGAATGGTTAACGAACTGACGCAAAACCGGCAGACGCGCCTTGCCGCGTAAATGCACATAGAGGGTGCTGCCGAGAAACAGCAGCAACAACGAGGCCTTCGCAGCAAACGATAAGGTCATCAACAACTCCTTTGAAGATAAGCGACACTGCGCCACGTCCATTGCCCGACATGGCTGCCAGCATGATAAACACTACCGACCCGGTTCAAAACCTGCACTTTTCAACATTCAGTATTAACAAGCATGTAACAAAGAATTTCTTAACATAGGGCGCCTGAACGCTGGCTGATGAAAATCCATCATCAACCGGACCAGATCAATAGATCGCAACCAGCGATAACGCCTCAGCCATCACCGCCAGCCAGGATCCGCCAATGTTTAGCGTTTACTGCTGATTATCCTGTTCGGTAAACAGATCACTGAACAGCATGCTCGACAGGTAACGCTCACCGGAATCCGGCAGGATCACGACGATGGTCTTGCCCTGCATTTCCGGGGTCTCCGCCAGCCGAACGGCCACTGCCATGGCGGCGCCGCAGGAAATCCCGCATAAAATCCCTTCTTCCTGCATCAAGCGCAAGGCCATGGTCTTGGACTCTTCGTCACTGACCAGTTCCACCCGATCGACGATCGACAAATCGAGGTTCTTCGGGACAAAACCGGCACCGATGCCCTGGATCTTGTGCGGGCTCGGCTTGATTTCTTCACCGGCCAGGGCCTGGGTGATCACCGGCGACACCGCCGGTTCCACCGCCACCGAGAGTATCGGCTTGCCCTGGGTATTCTTGATATACCGTGAAACTCCGGTGATGGTTCCACCGGTTCCGACGCCTGCCACCAGCACGTCGACCGCGCCGTCGGTATCGTTCCAGATTTCCGGGCCGGTGGTTTTTTCGTGGATGGCCGGGTTGGCCGGATTGTCGAATTGCGCCGGCATGAAGTACTTCGACGGGTCGCCGGCAACAATTTCACCGGCTTTCTCGATGGCGCCCTTCATGCCTTTGGCCGGCTCGGTCAACACCAGTTCGGCACCCAGTGCCTTGAGCACCTTGCGGCGTTCGATACTCATGGACGCCGGCATGGTCAGCATCAGCTTGTAGCCACGGGCGGCGGCCACGAAGGCCAGGCCGATGCCGGTATTGCCGGAGGTGGGTTCGACGATGGTCATGCCCGGCTTGAGTTTGCCGCTGCTCTCGGCATCCCAGATCATGTTCGCGCCGATCCGGCACTTGACCGAGTAACCGGGGTTGCGCCCCTCGATCTTGGCCAGAATGGTCACACCACGCGGCGCAATGCGATTGATCTGCACCAGCGGCGTGTTGCCGATGGAGTGGGCGTTGTCAATGAAAATGCGGCTCATGGCTGGGTCCTTAACGACAGCATGGAAATAGGGCATCAAGGTAAGCCTCTTGCCCGCAGGCGTCCAGTCGGGTCGAACGTCCGCTTATCAGTGCAGTCAATGGCTTTGGATCGCCAGAGACTTGCCACCATGAAACGTCGATACAACTGGCCTCTGCGGCCCCTCATCGGCCTGGTTGTGCTGCTGATATCGCTACACATCGCCTTGCCCAATCTGGTGCGCAACTACCTCAATTTTTTGCGCGTGACGATGTACCGGCCAGTGTCTTCTGCCGCACGGGGCGAATTCGATTGCTGTTGCAGGAAATCCCAACCCAGGCAGGCCAAGGCCAACGATCGCGGCACCGCTTCGCGACCACTGCTGTATCGGGTGATGCTGCGGGTACTGACCCCCAGCGCTTCAGCCGCCTGATTAAGCGGTAACCCGGTGCGAGCACGCCAGTCGATAAAGATTCGGGTGTTCTCGTCGGCGGCATTTTGCGCCAAGGCATCCAGGTAGAGAGTGTCTGCACCAATCTGGATATCCAGTTCAGGCCATTCGACACTCCAGCCATCGTCACCCAACGCAGCATGAGCAAAAGCGTCTCCCTGCAAAGGTTGCAGGCCTGGATAGGCCAGCAGGTCGCGGCTCAAATCGAGCAGCAGTTGCTGGCCATCGATAAACGTCAGCGCCAATCGGTAATCCGGCAATGCTTGCACTGCCGATAGCCGCGGGCGTTTCATGGGTAGCATCGTTTCCACTCCTCCAGTAATTGAGTCTGGTGGGCTCTGACCCACTCCAGAGCTTCCTTGACGATCAGCGGCGGCGCCTTGCCCACCATCACTTCGACAGTTTCCAGGCTCAACATGACGTCCAGCCCGCCACCCGTCAGATGAACATGGGGTGGTGGATGATCCTTTTCGCGCAACTGAATGCGATACGTATCGCGAAAGCGGTATTTAGTAGACATGCCCGGCAAGCTATCGCCAAAATGGCGATAGCTCAATACTGGCCAGCAGCCGAGACTGAGTCAAGATGTGACGCCCCATTCAGAGACTGAATAAGCCGTCTGCGTTCACAGTCGACCGGGCACCGCGTTATAGTCGGGGCTGACCATTTTATTGCGCCCCCCGCCCTGACTCGTACAGGTCGGCGTCACCGTTCGAGGATTAGCAGATGAAGTTCGAAGGCACCCAGGCCTACGTCGCCACCGATGACCTGAAGCTGGCGGTCAACGCCGCCATCACCCTGGAACGGCCGTTGCTGGTCAAGGGCGAACCGGGCACCGGCAAGACCATGCTCGCCGAGCAACTGGCCGAATCCTTTGGCGCCAAGCTGATCACCTGGCACATCAAATCCACCACCAAGGCTCACCAGGGCCTCTATGAGTACGACGCGGTCAGCCGCCTGCGCGATTCGCAGCTCGGCACGGAAAAGGTCCACGACGTTCGCAACTACCTGAAAAAGGGCAAGCTCTGGGAAGCCTTCGAATCCGAAGAACGGGTCATCCTGCTGATCGACGAAATCGACAAGGCCGACATCGAATTCCCCAACGACCTGCTGCAAGAACTCGACAAGATGGAGTTCTACGTTTACGAGATCGACGAGACCATCAAGGCGAAAAAGCGCCCGATCATCATCATTACCTCCAACAACGAGAAAGAGCTGCCGGACGCGTTCCTGCGCCGCTGCTTCTTCCACTACATCGCCTTCCCGGATCGCGTGACGATGCAGCGGATCGTCGACGTGCACTACCCGGACATCAAGAAAGACCTGGTCAGCGAAGCGCTGGACGTGTTCTTCGACGTGCGCAAGGTGCCGGGCCTGAAGAAGAAGCCTTCGACCTCCGAACTGGTGGACTGGCTGAAGCTGCTGATGGCCGACAACATCGGCGAAGCGGTGCTGCGCGAGCGCGATCCGACCAAGGCCATCCCGCCGCTGGCCGGCGCTTTGGTGAAAAACGAACAGGACGTGCAATTGCTTGAGCGTCTGGCGTTCATGAGTCGTCGCGGCACTCGATAAGGGTCAACGCCATGTTGCTCAACCTGTTCAATGAAATGCGCGCAGCCAAGGTGCCGGTCTCGGTGCGTGAGCTGCTGGACCTGATCAACGCGCTCAAACAGCGCGTGACCTTCGCCGACATGGACGAGTTCTATTACCTGTCCCGGGCGATCCTGGTGAAGGACGAACGGCATTTCGACAAGTTCGACCGCGCGTTCGGTGCCTACTTCAATGGCCTGGAAAAACTCGACGATCACCTGCAGGCGCTGATTCCGGAAGACTGGTTGCGCAAGGAGTTCGAACGCTCGCTGACCGATGAAGAGCGGGCAGCGATCCAGTCCCTCGGCGGCCTGGACAAGCTGATCGAAGAGTTCAAGAAACGCCTCGAGGAACAGAAGGAACGCCACGCCGGTGGCAACAAGTGGATCGGCACCGGTGGCACCAGCCCGTTCGGCTCCGGCGGCTTCAACCCGGAAGGCATTCGGGTCGGCGACGCCGGCAAGCGCCAGGGCAAGGCGGCCAAGGTCTGGGACCAGCGCGAATACAAGAACCTCGACGACTCGGTCGAGCTGGGCACCCGCAACATCAAGGTCGCCCTGCGCCGCCTGCGCAAGTTCGCCCGTCAGGGTGCGGCGGAAGAGCTGGACATCGATGGCACCATCGATCACACCGCCAAGGATGCCGGCTTGCTGAACATCCAGATGCGGCCGGAGCGGCGCAACACCGTCAAGCTGTTGCTGCTGTTCGACATCGGCGGCTCGATGGACGCTCACGTGAAGATTTGCGAGGAGCTGTTCTCGGCCTGCAAGACCGAGTTCAAGCATTTGGAGTACTTCTACTTCCACAACTTCATTTATGAATCGGTGTGGAAGAACAACATGCGCCGCACCTCCGAGCGCACCTCGACCATGGACCTGCTGCACAAGTACGGCGCCGACTACAAGGTGATCTTCATCGGCGACGCCGCCATGGCGCCCTACGAAATCACTCAGCCGGGCGGCAGCGTCGAGCACTGGAACGAAGAAGCCGGCTACGTGTGGATGCAGCGGTTCAAGGAAAAGTACAAGAAACTCATCTGGATCAATCCGTATCCGAAAGATACCTGGGGCTATACCTCATCGACCAATATCGTGCGGGATTTGATTGAGGACCAGATGTATCCGTTGACACTTCGCGGATTGGAAGAAGGGATGCGGTTTCTTTCCAAGTAGTCTTTGTTGTCTGGTCTGACGCCATCGCGAGCAAGCTCGCTCCCACAGGGTCTTATGTACGGCAAAGATCCAATGTGGGAGCGAGCTTGCTCGCGAAGCTTTTAGCGGTTTATGAAGCGCTGTAAATACTCGACTTGCTCGCGATGAGCGACATCCTGCACCACCGGCCGCAATCTCACCGATGCACCCGGCAAACACTGCGCCAACCGCGCCAGCGCCAACGGCGTCAACGCCCCCAGACGCGGATACCCACCAATGGTCTGCCGATCATTGAGCAACACAATCGGCTGCCCGTCAGGCGGCACCTGGACAGCCCCCAACGGAATGCCTTCGGAAATCATCGGTTTGCCCTGGTACTGCAACGCCGTGCCCAACAGACGAATCCCCATCCGGTCGGCACGGCTGTCGAGGTTCCACACGCTATTGAACGCGTCGAACAGGCTTTGCCCGCTGAACTCGCCAATCTGCGCACCAAGCACCAGATCCAGCACCGGGTCACCGGTAAAATCCGGCACCGATTCGCTCGGCAACTCCCGCAGCATTACCAGCGAGTTCCCCGAGTAGCTCAATGAGGCGCCCTTACCCAGCGCATGGCCCATTCCGTCCAGGCCGCCGAGTTCCTCACGGACCACCGTCGCGCTACTGCCCAGCACTTTCGGTGCATCAAACCCACCCGGCGCCGCCAGATAGGCCCGGGCGCCGAGCAACGGCCGGGTGAATTGCAAACGCTGACCTTTGTGCAGCCTGAAACTGCGCCACGGCGCCAGCGCCTCACCGTCCACCTGCGCACCAAGATCCGCTCCGGCCAAGGCCAGCACGCATTCTTCCTCGGCAACGACGGTGAACCCGCCGAGAGTGATTTCGATAACCGGCTTATCCAGTCCGTTGCCCAACAGCCAGTTGGCCCAGGACATCGAACGCCAATCGGCCGCTCCGCCTTGGGTCACGCCCAGATGGCGCACGCCGAATCGACCGGCATCCTGCAACAGGCACAGAGCCGTACTCGCTTCAATCGTCAGACGGCTCATGCCTGGACCTCCAGTGGCGTATCGTCACCGCCCAGGTTAATGAACTCGGCATGACCGATCGCTTCGAACCGTACGGTGTCCCCTGGCTGCATCAGGCTGTAACCGTCACGGTTGCGATCGAACAATTTGGCCGGCGTACGGCCGATCAAATTCCAGCCCCCCGGCGACACCACCGGATAAGCCGCTGTCTGCCGTTCGGCGATGCCGACACTGCCGGCGGCGACTTTCTTGCGTGGCGTGCTCAGACGCGGTGCGGCAAGCACCTCGTCCACCAGCCCCATGAAGGCGAAGCCCGGCGCAAAGCCCAGGGCGAACACCTGATATTCACGCTCGCTGTGACGACGGATCACCTCCTCGACTGCCAATCCGCTGCGCTGCGACAACAGGCTCAGCTCTGGACCGACACTCAAGTCGTACCACACCGGCAGCACATGACAGGTGCCGCGAGTACGCGCATTGGGCGACAGATCGATCAGCGCCTGGGCAATCAATTCCCGAGACTGGGCGGGACTCAGTGCAGTCAAATCGTAATGCACCATCAATGTGGTGTAGGACGGCACCAGATCGATCAAATGCTCAGCGAACGCCGTGCGCAGACTCTCACTGGCCGCCAGCATCCACGGCATGTTGGTTTCGGCAATTTCATCGAACAGGCGCACCATCAGGCAATCGAGCGCCACCACTTCCACCCGCAGCTTCATGACGCACTCTGCCGGTTCAAGGCTTCACGGATGCGTTGCACGGCAGCGACCGAACTGGCGTTGTCGCCGTGCACGCAGAGGGTGTTGGCCTGCAAATGCAGTGCGCTACCGTCGCTGGCGGTGAGCTGATCGCCACGGGCAATGGTCAGTGCCTGCTCGATGATTTTTTCCGGGTCGTGATGCACCGCTCCCGGCAATTGTCGCGATACCAGCCTGCCGGCGCTGTCGTAAGCACGATCGGCAAAGGCCTCGAACCATAGCGTCACCCCGTACTCATCGCCCATTTGTTGGGCAGCGCTGTTGTCGCGGGTTGCCATCAACATCAACGGCAGGCTGCAGTCATAGGACGCCACCGCTTGCAAAACGGCGCGCAACTGCGCCGGGTTGGCCATCATGTCGTTGTACATCGCGCCATGGGGTTTGACGTAGCTGACCCGGCCGCCCTGGGCCCGGCAGATGCCGTCGAGGGCGCCGATCTGGTAATGCAGAATGTCTTGAAGTTCCTGGGTAGCATACGCCATGGAACGGCGGCCGAAGCCCACCAGATCCTGATAGGCCGGATGCGCGCCAACTTGCACACCGTGGCTGAGGGCCAGGCTGACGGTCTTGCGCATGATGCTCGGGTCGCCGGCGTGAAAACCGCAGGCGATGTTGGCGCAATCGATGAAGGGCATGATTTCTGCGTCCAGACCCATGGTCCAGCTGCCGAAACTCTCGCCGATGTCGCAGTTCAATAGCAGGCGGCTCACGCTGAACACTCCTGTAGGCTTTGTTCTTTTTAGCTGCGGGACATATCTGTAAGACATGCCCGCAGGTTATCAGTTACTGGGCGTCGAGTTGCTTGCCACGGGTTTCCGGCAAACTCAGGGCCGCGAGTATCACCACACCGTAGGAAACCGCTGCAAAGGCACCAATGCCCACACTCAGCGGTACTGTCTGGCTGAGCAGACCGATCAGCAGCGGGAACAACGCCGCCAGCGCCCGGCCGATGTTGTAGCAAAAACCCTGGCCCGAACCGCGAATGCGCGTGGGGAACAACTCGGTCAGAAACGCGCCCATGCCACTGAAAATCCCCGAGGCGAAGAAGCCCAACGGAAAGCCCAGCCACAGCATCACGCCGTTGCTGACCGGCATTTGCGTGTACAGCAACACAATGGTGAACGAGCCGACGGCGAACAGGATGAAGTTCTTTTTACGTCCGAGGATGTCAGTCAAATAGGCACTGATGACGTAACCGACGTAGGAACCGATGATCACCATTGCCAGATAACCGCCAGTGCCGAGTACGCTCAAACCGCGCTCGTTTTTCAGGAACGTCGGCAGCCAGGACGTGATCGCGTAGTAGCCGCCCAGCGCACCGGTGGTCAGCAACGAAGCGCGAATTGTGGTGAAGAGCATGCCGGGGGCGAAGATCTCGTAGAACTTCGAAGGATTGCTCGGCGCCTCCTTGGCTTTTGCTTCACGATAGATTTCCGGGTCCTTGACCAGGCGGCGGACAAAAATCACGAAAATTGCCGGCACGATGCCGAGGATGAACAACGCACGCCAGGCGTCTTCCGGTGGCATGACCGAGAACAGCAGCGCGTACAGAATTGCGGTCAGCCCCCAACCCAACGCCCAACCGGATTGCACCATGCCTACGGCCTTGCCACGGTCCTGGGCACGAATGACTTCACCGATCAGCACGGCGCCGGCCGTCCACTCGCCGCCAAAACCGAAGCCCATCAGGGTCCGCGCAATCAGCAGTTGCTCGTAGCTCTGGGCAAAGCCGCAGAGGAAGGTGAAGAAGGCAAACCACAGCACGGTCAGTTGCAAGGTGCGCACACGGCCGATGCGATCGGAAAGAATTCCCGCCACCCAGCCACCGATGGCCGAAGCGATCAACGTGCTGGTATGAATCAGCCCGGCCTGGCCGGTGGTGATGCCCCACATGGCAATCAGGGTCGGCACCACGAAGCTGAGCATCTGGGTGTCCATGCCATCCAGGCCATAGCCGATCTTGCAGCTCCAGAAGGTGCGGCGCTCCTGCTGATTGATGTTGCGATACCAGTCGAAAGGTCCCGGGCGAGCCGTGGCTTTCGCAATGACGGGGGTGTCGGGCGCACTCATGGCAATTCTCCGCGCTGATTTTATTGGTATTGTTCTGAGCCCCGACGACGCCTATCGTGGGAACCGGATGCGTCGATTCTTGGACCCGCACCCCTGCTGAGTCCAACTAATAAAACCCCGCCTTAGGCATAAGAAATCTTTATCCCATGAACCTGAAGTTTCTCGAGACCTTTGTCTGGGTCGCCCGACTCAAGAGTTTCCGCCTGACCGCCGACAAGCTCTTCACCACCCAGGCCTCGATTTCCAGCCGTATTGCAGTGCTTGAAGGCGAGCTCGGAGTGAAGCTGTTCCTGCGTGATTCACGCGGTGTGAGCCTGACGCCCGAAGGCTTGAAAGTGCTCGATTACGCCGAGCAGATGATGGACACCATGCAGGCGCTCAAGCAGTCGATCGAGACCCGTTCGAGCAAGGCCGGACGGGTGCGCATCGGTGTGATGGACACGGTGATCCATACCTGGCTCAGCCCGTTGGTGGCGCAGATGACCGATCACTACCCGCTGGTGGAAATCGAGCTGGTGGCCGATACCTCGCTCAACCTCTGCGATCAGCTGCAAAAAGGCTTTCTCGATGTGATCCTGCAAACCGACCTGCTGCGGCAGGAAAGCGTGCGCAGCCTGGAACTGGCCAGCCACCCGATTGGCTGGATCGTCGCCAGCAACTCGATCTACAACCGCAATTACACGAACGTCGCCGAACTGGCGCGTGAGCGAATCATTACCTACTCGAAAAACTCCCATCCTCATCAGGACGTGCTCAGCCTGATGCAGGCCAATGGCGTGCTCGCGCCACGGCTCAACTGCGTGAACTCGGTGTCGGCGATTACCCGATTGCTGCGTGATGGCTTCGGTATTGGTGCGTTACCGCCGGTGCTGGTCAGCGAAGAATTGGCCCGCGGCGAATTGACCTTGCTGGCAATCGACCAACGCCCGCCCAACCTGCAAGTAGTGGTGTCATGGCGGGTCGGCGCAGAGTGGGTCGAAGAGATCGTGACGTTGTGTCAGAACGTGGTGGAGCACTATGCGCAGAAGGTGGGCGAGCACTACATGGTCTTGAGCAAACCCCAGGCCAGACTCTGAAAAAGGGCCTTCTAAATCACAAGTAGCAATCACTATCATTTGCATTATTGTTTTGAAAATGTATTCTCTGCGCGCATTCAGCTAAACCATTGTCCAGAAGGAGTCGGACTTGATGCGCGCTTACACGCAAAAACAGCAGCAATTGCTCTCGCACTGGAGCGAAGCCCTCGGCACTCAGGCCTTCCAGTCCCACCGCATCACCCTCGACCATTTGAGCAATGCCCTGGAGCCCGCCGCCCAGCGCTGCTTCCAACGCCTGATCCAGGCGCTGTTTCGCGAAGGTCTGATCAACCCCGACGCCTGCGAATACGACGACAACAGCCGTTGCTGGCTGCCGCTTGGCGACGGTGCGCACCTTTGCTTCGATCACCTGTCGGGCGGAAGAATGAACAGCTGGGACGTTCGCGGCAGCATCGTCCTGCACACCCCCGACAGCCTGCCCCACAAAATCCAGTTGCCCAGCGAACTGCTCGCTCACCTCGGCACTCAGCTCAACCCGCCCGCCTCCCCGCAAGTACTGGAACGTCTGGCCTGCGAGCTGGACGATAGCTACAGCAACGACACCCTGTGCCTGGCGTTCCACCATGGATGGACCGAGCGCCTGAGAGAGCAGATCGACACCAGGCACGACAACAATCTGCTCGCCTGGCTCAAAGCCAGCCCCGACCACCAGAACCCGACGTCACTGCTCGAACAGTGGGGCACGCTCGGCCATCCCTGGCATCCGAACTACAAGACCAAACTGGGCTTGAGCGCCGCGCAGGTCATCGCTTTCTCGCCGGAATTCGAAGCGAGTTTTCCGATTGTGCTGTGCGCCCTGCACCGTCAGTACACATACGTCGAGTCACTGGCCGGCACCGCCGATTACTGGGACTGGTGGCAGGGCCACTTCCCGCAGGCCGCCGAACAATTGCAGCGCCATTTGCAGCAACGGGGCCTGGAGGCAGCGGACTACCTCCCGCTGCCGTCGCACCCATGGCAAGCCAATGAAGAACTGCCCAATTTGTTCGCCGGCGAGATCGCCGACAACCTGCTGATCATCACCGACATCGTTGCCTTCACTGGCCACCCGACCATGTCCTTCCGCACGGTCGTACCCGAGGCCAGCCGCGTTGCGCCGATGGTCAAACTGCCGGTGGCCCTGCGACTGACCAGTGTGCAGCGCACCGTGTCGCCGCGCTCGGCCCGGATGGGACCGCGCATCAGCCAACTGATACTGCAGATTCTCGATCATGAACCGCAGATTCAGCGCCTGCTGAACATCGTGCCGGAGCGCATCGGCGTGCACTACGCACCACAACCGGCCAATGACGAACGGTCCCGGCATGCCGCTGTGCTGTACCGCGACAACCCGCTGACCCTGCTGCAGGAAGGCGAACTGGCCGTGCCGGTCGGCAGCCTGTTCGCCGTCAACGAATTCGAACAACCGTTGCTGCGTGACTGGGTGCAACTGGCTCAGGGCCGTGACGACAGCGAGGCCATGCTGGCGTTCTTCGATGATTACCTGTCGATTGCCGTCCCGAGCCTGCTGGGCATCTACCTGATGTATGGCGTGGCGTTCGAAGCGCACCAGCAAAACAGCTTCATGGTGATGGGCGCTGACGGGCAGTTGAATCGGCTGTTGCTGCGTGACTTCGGCGACATTCGCATTGATCGCAAAACCCTGCACGCCAAGGGTCTGGATATCCAGCTGCATGACCCGAAAATGACCCTGTACGACGACGCCGGATTTGTCCGCGACAAGCTCCTGCACACCACGTTCATGTGCCACCTCGGTGAGTTGACGTTGCTCTGCGCCCGCCACTGGAATGTGCCGGAAAATATCCTTTGGGAGCGTCTGGCTACGCACGTTGAACAGTGCTTCGAAAGCGTGCGCGAGCACGTCGAACCGGCACGCTGGGAAAGCGAGCGTCAGGCGCTGCTGGAACAGGATTGGCCGGCCAAATCGTTCATGCGCATGCGCTTGCACGACAGCCACGCCGACATCGTCGGACGCTTGAGCAATCCGCTGCGAACCAACGCCGATGCTAGCTGATGGTCGTGCGTTGCGACTGCTGATCGTCATCCAGTTTGTCTCCATGGGTGCCATGGAAATGAGCGGTCCGTTCTGGCCCTTGCAGATCCAGCATCTGCTTGGGCCAGAAGGCGCCGGCTACACCGCGCTGTTGTCGGCGCTGGTCTATGCCGGCCCGATGCTGGCGGCCATGCTACTGACGCCCGCATGGGGACGGTTGGGTGATCGCACCGGGCACAAGCCGATGATCGTTCGGGCGTTGCTGGCACTTGCGCTGTGCCAAGGGCTGGCGGCCATTACCCTCGACCCGTGGCTGCTGGTGGGCATTCGCGTGATGCAAGGCGCATTGGCCGGGTTTCTCGCCGCCGCGCAAGCCTATGCCCTGGCCTGCTGCGACAGCTCCCGGCGCGGTCACACCCTGGCCCGTCTGCAATCGGCGACCGCCGTCGGCTCGTTGATCGGCCCGGTACTGGGCGGCTGGCTGATGGACATCTCGGGGTTTGCCCTGCTCTGTTATGGCGCGACGGCGATTTGCCTGCTGTGCGCACTGGGGAGCTTTTTCCTGCCGGCCGACAAGGCGCGAGCCTCGACGAAAAAACCGGTTGCGCCGGTGGCCCTGCCTAAAGGCTGGCTCGGTGGAATCCTGTTGGTGATCGTGTTGATTCAAGCCGCGAAGATGATGCCGCAACCCTTCTACGCGCTGTACGTCGCCGACATTCTGCACGCGCCGGGCTGGCTGATCGGTGCTACTTACGCGGCGAGCGCCGCGACCCTGGCCATTTGCGCGCCGCTGTGGGGGCGTCTGTTCGACCGCTGGCAGCCGGCTTACACCTTGCGCGTCATCGAAGGCGTTGCCTGGCTCTGCGCCCTGACGCTAGCGGCCACGGCACTGGCTAACGAATGGCTGGGTTTTCTCGTCAGCCGGTTGGTCTGGGGCATCTGGCAAGGCGCGTTGCTCCCCGTCGCCTATGCACTGATCGCCAACACCGTGTCTTCAAGCCAGCAGGGTTTTGCCCTCGGCCTGGGCAACAGCGCGGCCAAGGCTGGCGCCCTGCTCGGTGCCGTCCTCGGCGGGATCGGCATGGGGCTGGTCGGGCTGGCCCACAGTTTCTGGCTGGTGGCGTTGACCTACGCACTGGCCGCCATCGGGATCCGCTGGGTGCGCTCATTCACCTCCACACCTGCCCCCGCAGTTTTATCTACCCACACTTATCACGACTAAAAAAAAGACCCTCTCATGACCCGAACCAAACTTTCTTTGCTGATTCCGCTGCTCGGCTCCGTCAGCGCCCAGACCTGGGCCGAGGACACCGAACAGCAACCCGGCACGTTGACCATGCAAGCCACCGTCGTTTCCGCGACTCGCAGCGAAGCGACCATTGCCTCGATTCCAGGCTCGGTCCAGGTGATCGACGAACAACAGATCCGCCAACAGACTGGCGCCGGGCGTCGGGTCTCCGACATTCTGGGGCAACTGGTTCCCGGCCTGGCGCCGTCCAGCGGCGGGATGAGCAACTTCGGCCAGACCCTGCGCGGGCGCAACATGCTGGTGTTGATCGACGGCGTGTCGCAGAACGCCACCCGTGACAACTTCCGCCAGCTCAACAGCATCGCACCGGCCAGTATCGAACGCATCGAGGTGGTTTCCGGTGCCAGCAGCATTTATGGTGCCGGTGCTTCGGGCGGCATCATCAACATCATCACCAAGCGCAACCAGGGGCAGGACCTTGCCTACAGCAGCAAACTGGGCCTGACCAGCGGCAACAACCTCAACAGCAAAGGTTTCGCCTACGAGGCCTTTCAGAGTGCGACCGGGCGCAAGGATGCCCTGGACTGGTACGTGTCCGCCGACCTGACCCAGCGCAACGATCAGTACGACGGCAACGGCAATCGCATCCCTCAGGACACATCCCAGGGCAGCAACATGGACACCGAAACCTATGACCTGCAAGGTCGTTTCGGTTACGAACTGGATGCCGATAAGAAACTCAGCCTGTCGTTGCAGGACTACAAGGACCAGCAGGACACTGGCTACACAAAAGACCCGAAAAACCTGCAAGAGGCCGTGGCGGTCAAAGGACTGAAACTCGACGACCAGCCCTACACGCATAACCAGGCAGCCAACCTCAACTACACCGACAACGACTTCTACGGCCAGGGCCTGCAACTGGAAAGCTACTGGCGCCGGGCCGACGCGCTGTTCTTCCCGGACCTGTCGCGGGGCAAGGCCGGGATCGCCGACAACAACAGCGTGCAGGATGTTTACGGCCTGCGTGCAGCCATCGACACGCCGTTGCCGGCCATCGGCAGCGCCACAGGCAACCTGGTCTGGGGCGCCGACTATGATCACGAACGCTCCCGCCAGCGCGGAGACCAATACACCCTCAAAGGGCTGACCTACACCAAAACTGGCACCACTTACGAGATGGGCCCGGATATCGAAACCACCACCAAGGCGCTGTTCGGGCAGATGTCCTGGGACATCGGAGACTGGACCTTGCGTGGCGGTGTGCGCCGTGAATGGATCGAAAGCGAGGTCTCCGACAGCATCGCTTACGGTCAGATCGTCCAGACCGGCGTACGCGCCATCCTGCCCGGTGACACCCTCAAATACGACGCCACGCTCTATAACCTGGGCGCGGTCTATCACCTGAGTGAAAACCAGGACGTCTTCGCCAATTACAGCCAGGGGTTTTCGCTGCCGGACATCCAGCGCTTCCTGCGTGACGTGAACAGCACCTTCGACATCCAGAGTCTCAACGCCCAGGCCATCAAGGTCGACAGCTACGAGATGGGCTGGCGCGGTAACTGGGACCAGTGGCAGGCCGACGTCACCGTCTATGAAAACACCTCGGACGTGACCCAGTTCTACGATGCCAATGACCGTGTCTTGCGTCTGATCAACCAGAAGGAACGGGTTCGCGGCATCGAAAACAGCCTGACCTACCTCGCGACCGATCACTGGTCGGTGGGTGGCACCTATGCCTGGGCCAAAGGCGAGACCCGGCAGAACGGCAAATGGATCGATCTGCCGGCGACACGTATTTCACCGGCCAAAACCACGCTGTTCGTCGGCTACACCGAAGACGACTACAACTTGCGCCTGCAAGGCATGCACCTGTCCAGCTACGACGCTGCCGCCAAGGACAACAACGGACGCGACATCGAAGGCTATACGCTGGTGGACCTGCTCGGCTCCGTGTACCTGCCGGTCGGTCGCCTGGAAGGCGGGGTGTACAACCTGACCAACCGCACGTACGTCAACCTGTTCGCCCAGGCCAACGCCAGAGCGCCATTCCCCAATGCCGAAGGCCGTACCTTGAGCATGACCTATTCGATTGATTGGTAACCAGGCAAGGAGCCGGCTTGCCGGCTCCTTGACGTTCGCCGGTGTTACAAGCCGCGTAAATCCCGCTCTTCAATCGGCCGGCTCTGGCGCAGACGCTTGCCACCCAGCACCACCCAGTCGATCAGTCGGAACAGGCACTCGATCCCGAACGACAGCAGCAACGCGCCACTCATGCCCCAGACCATCGCTTCGGGCGTCAACAGGATCTGGTAGCTGTAGCCATTCCAGGTTTCCTTGCGGATGTCCGGATCGGCAGCCAGCACCACTTGCAGGAAGCGGATGTACCACGGCCCCTGCATCGCCTGGAACTGCTTGTCCAGCGCCAGTTGACGGGTCAGCAGGTTGCTCAGGCTGTCGGCGTCGCTGCGGAAGATCGGGTCCTCGCTGGCGCGGTAATGGGCCACCAGGGCCTGCATGTCACCCTTGAAGAACTGATTGGCGGTGTTCTGAAAGCCGCTCAACCCGGCTTGTGCCTCGATCAGATGGGCTTCCACCCGCTTGGCGTAATCGTTGATGAAGCCCGGCACCTGGACACCGATCAACAGGCCCGCCGCAAACAACACCAGCCGTAGATAACTGAGCAACATGGAAAGCGGATCCTTATTCGGTCTTGCCCTGACTGACGCATTCGCCGCGTCGCCACAGGCTCCATTGACCCGGTTCGTAGCGGGTCCAGGTTTCGTTTTCGGTCAGGGGTTCGGTGGCGATGACGGTGACCACATCGTTGGGTGTGGTTTCGGCCTGAAAGTCGACGATCACGTCGACATCTTTCAAGCGCGCCGGGCCAAATGGTGCGCGACGAGTGATTTGCGCCAGTTTGGTCGAGCAATAGCAGAACAGCCAGTCGCCATCGCTGAGCAGGCAGTTGAATACACCTTTGCTGCGGTACTCGGCACAAGCGGCCACCAGATCCGGCAGCAACGCTTCGATCTCGACCGGCTCGGGGAACGCCGAACGCACACGGTTGAGCAAATCGCAGAACGCCGCTTCGCTGTCGGTATCACCCACAGGGCGATAGAAACTGGCCGCTGGCTGAAAATCCGCCAACTGGCCGTTGTGGGCGAAACACCAGTTGCGTCCCCACAGTTCACGGACGAACGGATGCGTGTTGGACAGGCAGACCTTGCCAACATTGGCCTGGCGGATGTGCCCGATCACCACTTCGCTCTTGATCGGATAGCGCTGCACCAGGTTCGCGACTTCCGACTCGCAGCTGGCCGCCGGATCCTGGAACAGCCGCAATCCACGGCCTTCGTAGAAGGCAATTCCCCAGCCATCGCGGTGTGGGCCGGTGCGTCCGCCGCGCTGCATCAGCCCGGTGAAGCTGAACACGATATCGGTCGGGACATTGGCGCTCATGCCCAATAACTCACACATGCTCGGACTCTCGCTCAATCGCAGGGGCAAGGTTACAGACGGGGTTCGACTCGCATCCGCTGAGGATTGCTCGGCACGGGGGGACGGCCATAACGATCATCGCCGGCACCGCCGAACGGTTGATCATCCTCAGGCTCGTCGGCACGGACGGCGGCTTTGGTGGCAGCTTCACGCTCCTTGCGGGCGTTGGAGGCGCGCTCGATGGGGAAGCGGATCGCCACCAGCACCAGATAGAGGCCGAATGCGATCATGCCGTACATGAACAGATCGGAAATCGCCCGCCAGGCGTTGTTGCCAACCTTGAACAGCAGGTCGAGCGCGGTAATGGCGACGGCCGGTGCGACTTTATCCTTGACCGGGTCGATGATGGTCGGGCTGAACAGCAGCACGGCCATCGCCAGCCGCAGTGGCTCACGTAGCCAACGCCACATCCAGCGGGTCAAGCGCATCCACACCAACAGGCAGCCCAAAGCGGCGAAGGCGTAGAGGCCCCAAGCGATCAGATAGTCGTTCTCGGTCATGGTGTCCATGGCAAGGCAGGCAAAGAGGCGCTTATGATAACGGCTTTTCGCCCATCAGGCTGCATCAATGCCTGACTGTTGAGCGCTATCCATGTGGGAGCGGGCTTGCTCGCGAATGCGGCTTATCATTCAACAATGATATTGACTGGCCCAACGCCTTCGCGAGCAAGCCCGCTCCCACAGGTTGCCAGGCTCCTATTCCGTACACTGTTCGAGACCCCTTCATGCCCCTATCCGCCAACACTTGCGACGCTCCGATTGCCCACAAGGCTGAAGGTTCCGACCCGTATGCCTGGCTGCAAGAGCGCGACACCGATGCAGTGCTCGACTACCTGAAAGCCGAAAACAACTATCAGCAAGCGCAAACAGCCGACCAGGCCGGATTGCGCGAAACCCTGTTCGAAGAGATCAAGGGGCGGATTCTCGAGACCGATTTGTCCCTGCCCTCGCCGTGGGGACCGTATCTGTACTACACCCGCACCATGGCGGGCGATGAGTACGCCCGGCACTACCGCTGCCCGCGTCCGGCCGATGACAGCCTGACCCTCGACGAAAGCCGCGAACAACTGCTGCTGGACCCCAACGAGTTGGCCAATGGCGGTTTCTTTTCCCTGGGAGCGTTCAGCATCAGCCCGGACCATCAGCGCCTGGCCTACAGCATCGACTCCAGCGGCGACGAGATTTATACGCTGTTCGTGAAGGAGTTGTCCGACGGCCGCATCAGCGAGCTGGAATTCCAGGACTGTGACGGCAGCATGACCTGGGCCAACGACAGCCTGACGCTGTTCTTTGGCGAACTGGATGACACCCATCGTCCGCACAAGCTGTACCGCTATCGCCTGGACGGCACGGCAGCCGAAAAAGTGTTCCATGAGCCGGACGGTCGCTTCTTCATGCATTGCTACCGTTCAAGTTCCGAACAGCAACTGCTGCTGTCCGTGGGCAGCAAGACCACCAGCGAAGTCTGGGTCCTAGATGCTTCCCAGCCCCAGCAGGCGTTCACCTGCCTGGCGCCACGGGCTGAGGATCATGAGTACGACGTCGACCACGGCGTACTCGACGGCCAACGGACCTGGTTCATTCGCAGCAACCGTGACGGCATCAATTTCGCCTTGTACACAGCCGTCGATACCGGCGCCGTGCCGACCGAAGCCGACTGGCAGAACCTGATCCCCCACAGCGACACGGTGATGATCGACGGCATCAGCCTGAACACCGGGGCCATGACCCTCAGCCTGCGGGTCGGCGGCTTGCCGGTCATTGAAGTTCACCCGCAAGGCCTGGCGCCCTATCGTGTACAACTGCCGGATGCAGCCTACAGCCTGCACGTGCAAAACAGCCTGGAATTCGAAAGCGACCGGATTCGCCTGCGCTACGAAGCGTTGAACCGTCCTGCGCAAATCCGTCAGCTTGAACTGGCGACCGGCGAGCAGAAAGTGCTCAAGCAAACCCCGGTGCTCGGTCCGTTCGACGCTGACGCCTACGTCAGCCAGCGCCTGTGGGCCACTGCGCCGGACGGCACGCAAGTCCCCATCAGCCTGGTGATCAACCGCGCAGACCTGGGCAAGCCCGTGCCGCTGTACCTCTACGGCTATGGCGCCTATGGCGAAAGCCTCGACCCGTGGTTTTCCCATGCGCGCCTGAGCCTGCTGGATCGCGGCATGGCGTTTGCCATTGCCCACGTGCGCGGCGGCGGCGAACTGGGGGAAGCCTGGTATCGCGCCGGCAAGCAGGAGCACAAGCACAACACCTTCAGTGACTTCATCGCCTGTGCCGAACACCTGATTGCCCAAGGCTTTACCACTGCACCGCAACTGGCGATCAGCGGCGGCAGCGCTGGTGGTTTGCTGATCGGCGCGGTGCTCAATCAACGACCGGAACTGTTTGGCGCCGCCATCGCCGAAGTGCCATTCGTCGACGTACTCAACACCATGCTCGACCCTGACCTGCCATTGACCGTGACGGAATACGACGAGTGGGGCAACCCGCAAGAGCCGGACGTCTATGAACGGATCAAGGCCTACGCCCCCTACGAAAACGTCACCGCGCAAGCTTATCCGGCGACCCTGGTGATCGCCGGTTACAACGACAGCCGTGTGCAGTATTGGGAAGCAGCCAAGTGGGTGGCGAAATTGCGCGCGACCAAGACCGACAGCAATCCCCTGCTACTCAAGACTGAACTGGGAGCCGGGCATGGCGGGATGAGCGGTCGATATCAGGGATTGCGTGACGTAGCTCTCGAATATGCATTTTTGTTCAAGGTTTTGGGTATTGCCTGAGGAACCTGGCGCGGTGTGCCGGTCTTAATTGCGCACACCGACAGGCGATACAACCCGTACCCCTTGTGGGAGCGAGCTTTTGTGGCGAGGGGGCTTGCCCCCGTTCGATTGCGCAGCAATCGCAAACCTGTCACTGCGATCGAGATCAGGATTGCGGCAAATGGTTTCAGGGGCGCTTCGCACCCCAACGGGGGCAAGCCCCCTCGCCACAGGCCCGCTCCCACAGGGGATTTGCGGTGAATTCAAATTCGAGTCAGCAACATTCACAAAAAAGACCGTGACGACATGTCTGAATCAACCTTTCTGAACAACGAAATTCGCGACTGGCTGATGGATTGCGGCCTGTTCAATCAACTGCTGCCGGCAGACTTCGCCGCGGCTTCGGGCTACTTCAGTATCAGCACCATTGCCCAGGGCGAGGAGATCTTCCAGGAGGGCGATGCTGGCAGTTTCATGTGCATCATCCATACCGGTCAGGTGGCCGTGCAGAAAACCACCGCTGACGGACAACGAATCACCATCGCCACCTTGCGCAGCGGCCGGTCGTTCGGCGAAATGGCCGTGCTCGACGGCGAACGGCGCTCGGCCAGTTGCGTGGCCGCAAGCAACTGCCAGTTGCTCAACCTGGGCAAGGACTCGCTGGAAAAGATGCTCAACGATGCACCGAAAATCGCCGCCAAGATCATCCGCGCCCTCGCCGTTTCCCTCTCAAAACGCCTGCGGATGGCCGACGGCCAACTGCTTTCGCAGCAGGTCTAGCCGCCCGGCGACTTGGGTTTCGGCGGATTGAACTCCAGCCCCGGCACGGGCTGGTCCTTGGTCGGCGGGCTCGGCATTTCAATCGGCACCAACGGCGGACCGCTACTGCCGGGGCCGACTTTAGGCAAAGGCGCCGGGCTGATTTGCGGGTACGGCGTGGGCGTCGCGGTGCCGGGCGAACCGGGCATTGGCGCGGGGCTGACAGGAATCGATTGCAACTGTTGGCCCTGCACTGCAGTTATCGAGAGCGCGGCCAGGGCAATGACCGTTAGAATGATGCGCTTCATCAATGGCTCCGTTGGCCTTGTCGTCATAAACAGGCTACTCCCAACTGCGTCTGTTTGCCCTCCCGTGTTCTGCCAATTTTCCTCAAGTGAGCCCCATGAAACGTTTCGTTCTGCTGGACACCACCCCCATTCCTGAAAACGGCGGTGCCCTGTGCCTGTTCGAATACGGCGAGGATTTCGTCATCAAGATCCAGGGTGGCGATGGCGGACAATTGATGAACACGCGCATGCACGGCTCCGAAGATGCCCTGGCCGAAATTCCGTGTCGCAAAGTCGCCGGTCGGCCGAATTCGCGGGTACTCATCGGCGGCCTGGGCATGGGGTTCACCCTCGCTTCGGCGCTCAAGCACCTGGGCAAGACCGCCGAAGTGGTGGTCGCCGAACTGGTCCCCGGTGTCGTTGAGTGGAACCGTGGACCGCTGGGCGAGAAGGCTGGCAATCCGCTGCTCGACCCGCGGACCGTGATTCGCATGGAAGACGTGGCCAAAGTCCTGCAGGCCGAACCCCAGGGCTTCGATGCCATCATGCTCGACGTCGACAACGGTCCCGAAGGCCTGACCCAGAAAGCCAACAGCTGGCTGTACTCCGCCGCCGGACTGAACGCCTGCGCCAGGGCCATGCGCCCCAAAGGTATACTGGCCGTCTGGTCGGCCAGCGCTGACCGGCAATTTTCCGACAAACTGAAGAAAGCCGGCTTCAAGGCCGAGGAAGTGCAGGTCTTCGCCCACGGCAACAAGGGCACCCGCCACACCATCTGGATTGCCGAGAAGCTCAAGGGCTGAGCTAAACTTTGCTTGATACCGTCATTAGTCATTCTACAAAGGTGAACCCATGAGTTCGTCCACCCCGACCAACACTTCGAAGCTGGATCGTATCCTCGCCGACAACCAGCGCGACAAGGAAATGGGCTACCGCGACAAGGCCCTGAAGATGTATCCGCACGTCTGTGGCCGCTGCGCCCGTGAATTCTCCGGCAAACGCCTGAGCGAACTGACCGTGCACCACCGCGACCACAACCACGACAACAACCCGCAGGACGGCTCGAACTGGGAGCTGTTGTGTCTGTACTGCCACGATAACGAACACTCGCGTTATACCGACCAGCAGTATTTCGACGAAGGCTCGCTGAGCACGCCGAAAATCGCCAAGGCCACGCACAACCCGTTTGCGGCGTTGGCGGGGTTGATGAAGAAAGAAGACTGATATCTTCAGCGCCTGAACTGGCCCCTTCGCGAGCAAGCCCGCTCCCACATGGTTCTGCGTCCGTCAGGACACCTCGGTCAACTGTGGGAGCGAGCTTGCTCGCGATAGCAATAGTCCTGCCACCACCAATCTCCAAACTGACCACTGCCGCCCAATCCCCGTATAATCGCGCTTTTTTTCCCGAAAGGCACCCCGCTCGTGGCAGACAAACGGTACAGCTGCATTGGTTTGTATAACCCCAAATCACCGGAGAACGTCGGTTCGGTGATGCGCGCCGCTGGCTGTTATGGCGTGGCGTCGGTGTTCTACACCGGTAAGCGCTATGAGCGCGCCGCCGATTTCGTCACCGATACCAAGCGCGTGCACTACGACATCCCGCTGATCGGCATCGACGACCTGAAGAAAATCCTGCCGCTCAATTGTGTGCCCGTCGCCGTGGAACTGGTTGAAGGTGCCCGACCGCTGCCGGAATACACCCACCCGGATCGCGCGCTCTACATCTTCGGCCCGGAAGACGGATCCCTGGATAAGGAGATTCGCGACTGGTGCGAAGACGTGGTCTACATTCCGACCACCGGTTGCATGAATCTGGCCGCCACGGTCAACGTCGTGCTCTACGACCGCATGTCCAAGGGGCTCAATACCCGCTCCGGGCCAAAATTTCGCTGAATCGCCGCACATCCGATTGAACGAGCTGCCCGCCCAGGCAGTCAGCTTTTCTATCGATCACTGAAGCCAGGAGACAGACCATGAGCGAACTCAAACGCGTCGAGCGTATCGAACCCACCCCGTTCCAGAGCCCTTCCGAGCAGAACGTGCAGGGCTGGGAACGCATCGGCTCCCTGGCCGGCGGCGTGGTGATGGTGGGCAAGGGCCTGCGTCGGGGCGGGATCTTTGGCCTGATCCAGGTGGCCATCGGTGGCGTGGCCCTGGCGCGCGGTATTACCGGCCACAGCTCGGCGAAAAGCCTGCTGGAGAAAAGCCGTCAGGATATGGACAACGTGCGGGCGAAAATCCAGCGGGCGGGGGAAGAACTGAAAACGCTGAAGGCCAATGCCGAGGCGGCGACCAAAACCGCCACCGTTACCGGCAATGATTCGTTGAAGTCGCCGAAGACTGGGGTTTGATCTTGCTTTTCCGGCGGGGCTGATGACCCTATCGTCGGAACGCCGCCCGGAGCAAGCTCGCTCCCACAGGGGATTTGTGTACGGCACAGATCAAATGTGGGAGCGGGCTTGCTCGCGAATGACGGTGTTACTGAATCAACTCGGTACTGAGCACTTTTGAAGAACCACCGATCACGCTTTCACTGAGCTGAACAAACGCCTGGGTATCGATTTCCCCCAGCCGCATCGCCCCGCGCAACACATCGTCCAGCGAACGCTTGTTATGGGTTTTCAGGCGAATCTCGCGGTCCAGCTCCTGCAGCAACACCACCGCCCTGGCCACCTGCGCCGGGCTGATCTGCTCACCGCGCAGCGTGGTGACTTTCTGGCTGTTCCTGACCAGTTTGCCGTGCAGGTTCTCGTAGCGTTCATCGCTCATGCCGCCGGCCCGGCGCACCAGTTCGATGGCGTAATACTCAGCAAAGCCTTCGCCGATCCAGTCACTGCGCTGCGTACCGTTGATCCGCCCGAACACCTGGGCCAACTCACGGACCAGGACACTGGAGCCGCTTTCGCTGACCAACGGCAGGTGACTGTTGAGGTAGATCGACTCGTGCGCCGACCGACTGCCGCGCCACATTGGATCATTGGCCCCGACGATCAGCAGTTTGCCAGGGTGTCGCGGATACAGCGCCTGCACTTGCGGCCAGACGAAGGTCAGCAGCGTCAGCACATCCATCCGGCGCATACCCTGCCCTAGTGGCGAGGCGACGGTGACTTCGGTCTCGCCCAGACGAGTGCGGCGGCTGCCGAGCTGGCCGGCGAGCATCCA
>NZ_AKJL01000017.1 GCF_000282355.1 Pseudomonas sp. GM49 | reverse complement strand
GCTGCCAGCCGAGTTCGCGGTGCACATCGGCAGCCTGCCGGCGTTCGCCACGGAACATCACCTCGCGTTCGCCGGACAGCGTGGCGGCAACGTACGAAAGCGGCGTCAGATCACCACTGGCACCCACCGAGCCTTCTTCCGGAATCAGCGGCAGGATGTCGTGTTCAAGGAACGCCTGCAGGCGCTCCAGCAGCTCCACGCGCACTCCGGAAACACCGTGGCACAACGACTGCAAGCGCGCCGCCAGTACCGCGCGGGTGGCCTGGGCGTCGAGCAGTTTGCCCAGGCCGCAGCCGTGGAAGGTGAACAGATGACGGGGCAGCGCCTCGACGTGATGCAGCGGTACTGCGACCACGCAGGAATCGCCGTAACCGGTGGTCACGCCGTAGATCACGCCTTCCTTGTCCAGCAGCGAGTCCAGAAAACGCGCGCCCTTGGCGATGCGCTCGCGGTAGGCGGGATCGCTTTGCAACTGCGTCGGCACCTTGCGGTTGGCCAGTGCCAGCACGTCTTCAATGTGCAAAGGGCGTTCGCCGAAGGTTACCGGCTCAAGCGTTGACGTCGTCATCGGTCTTCCAGAAAGGGTAAAAGTTGAACCATTGTTGGGGCGCTTCGAGGCAATAGTGGCTCAGGCGCTCGGCGTAGCGGGAGGCCCACTGATGAATGACCTGCTCGCGGTCGCTGCGTTTCCAGGTGATTGCGTCAGCGAACGGCTCAATGGTCAGTCGATAGTCGCCGTCGGGCTTTTTCAGGCACAGCAGCAGGTTGATCGGGCATTTCAGCAGGCCGGCCAGCAGCCACGGGCCTTGGGGGAACCTGGCCGGATGACCGAGGAAGTCCACGGTCACGCTGCGCCCGCCATGCAGGGGCACGCGGTCGCCGGCAATCGCCAGCCACTCGCCGCGCTCCAGGCGTTCGCTCAATTGCAGCATGATCCCCGGATCCAGTTCGCTGACCTGGATCAGGCGCAGGTTGGTCGCCCCGGCCTCGCCCAGCAATCGATTGAACTGTTCGGCGTGCTTGGTGTGCACCAGTACGTTCATCGTGACTTTCTCGCCGATTTCCGCCAGTGCGCGGCAGACTTCCAGATTGCCCAGATGTGCGCCCACCAGCATCTGCCCGCGGGCACCGCGCAACTGGTCGCGCAACAGCGCCGGGTCGATGATCTCGATGTGTTCGATGCTCAGCTTGCCGTTCCATACGTCGAGTTTGTCGAGCATGGAATCGGCGAAAGCCATGAACTGGCCGAACACCCGCCAATGGCTCGGGCGTAACTCGCTGCGCCCGCTCCAGTCGGTCAGGCGTTGCTGGTATTGCCAGGCACTGTGTCGGGCGCTGCGACCGAACAGGAAAAAGTACAACACGATGCCGTACAGCACTGGGCTCAGTACTCGGCGGCCCAGCACTTTGGCGCCGAACGCGGTGAGCTTCATCAGCCAGAAACTGCCCCGTTCTTCGCGGTCGGCCCAGTGTTGATTATCTGCGCTCATGCTCGCCACCGTCGCCAGAGGATCATTGGCGCACGCAGCAACATGCCGAAGAACAGCCGCGTATGCATGCTGGAAATCAGGACGTTGTCGTGGAACATACGAAAATGCGAAACGCCGTCCAGCGGGTAGTGGACTTTGGTATGCAGCCATTGCATCGGCTGATTTCGCCAGGCCAGGCGCACCAGGATGTCCGAGTCGAAGTCCATGCGCTTGCCGATTTTCGCTGACTCGATCAACGCCAGAACCGGAGGTAACGGGTAAACCCGGAAGCCGCACATGGAGTCGCGAATCTGCAACGACAGGGTGTTGATCCAGACCATGACGTGGGTCAGGTAGCGCGCATACAAACGGCCTTTCGGCACGCTGGCGTCGTACTGCGGGTAGCCACAAATCACCGCCTGTGGGTGGGCGCGTGATTGTTCGATGAAGCGTTTGACGTCCTGCAAGTCGTGCTGGCCATCGGCATCCACCTGCAAGGCATGGCTGAAACCCAGGCGCGAAGCTTCGCGCAAACCGGTCATGACCGCGCCACCCTTGCCCTGGTTTTCGGCGAGGCGGATCAGGTAAACCATTTCACGTTGGGCCAGGCGATCCAGCACCCGGGCGCAGCGCGGGCTGCTGGCATCGTCCACCAGAATGCACGGCAGGTGGCTGGCGATCAGGGCATCGACCACCGTGGTGATGGCCGTTTCGTGGTTGTACACCGGGACAATGGCGCAGGGGCTATGCATGTTGGCGTACACCTGAGGGACCGTGGTGTCTGCTTCGCGAGCAAGCCCGATCCCACATTGGATCGCATCCGAACTCGAAATTTGTGCTCGACACAAATCCAGTGTGGGAGCGACGGTGCGACGATTCGACTTGCTCGCGATTGAGTGCGTAGCACTCACCCAGCTTATGCATGCGCCGCCTCCAGCAAGATCCGCCCGCTGGAGCAGGTGGCGGTTTCGTTGCGATAGGCGAAATACAATTTGCCGCGCGCCGGGTCGAAGCGCAGGTGCAGCTGGACTTCATCTCCCGGGCGCACCAGTTGCTGGAACTTCAAGACTTCCATGCCGGCGAATTTTTTCGGCAGGTTCATCAGTTGCTGGCCCAGGCTCAGCGCCCAGTCCACCTGCACCACGCCAGGCAACACCGGCGCCTTGGGGAAATGACCGCTGAAATAGGCCAGGTCCGGTGGCACGGCCAGTTGCAGGCTCCATTCGCCATTACTTTCAACTTGCTCCAGCACCTCTGGGGCTTTGGGGCGCGGCGCCAACAGCAGGGCGTCGACGTCGGCCTGGGGCAGTTTGCCTTGAGTGTTCAGCGGCAATTGTCGCAGCAGGCGCCAGCGTCTTGGCAGGGCCAGGGCTTCGCAGTGTTGGCTCAGGTGTTGGCGCAATTGCTCGGTGAGGCTGCGTCGACCATGATTGCGCAGAACATGCAAACCGGCCTCGCTCAACACCAGCAACGCCCCCAGGGAGGCACGGTTTTCCTGAACGACGCCGAGCCGCGCTTCGACGACCCATTCATGGGCCGTCAGCGCCTGTTCCAGCATCGGCAGCGAGATGCGTTTTTCTTCCAGTTTGACGATCCGGTCCAGTCGCCCGAGCAGTTCGAAGCGACCATCGACGGCGATGCGGGCTGAATCGGCAGTCTGTTCGACATGACCGCCAGGCAAGTAGGGTGAAGCGATCAGCAGCGCACCCTCACTGTCTTGAGTCAGCGTGACATCGGCAAACGGCCGCCAGAGTTCAGCGCCCTGGCGCCAGGCGATGCCGCCGGTTTCCGAACTGCCGAAAATTTCCGTTGGCCATTGCCCCAGACGCTCCAGCAGGCTCTGTGCGGCCTCGACCGGCAATGCGCCGCCGGAGGAAAACACCCGGCGTACGGAGCCCAAGGCAGGCCAGTCGAGGTTGTCGCCCATGCGCTTGAGCAACGCCGGGCTGGCCACCCAGGCGAAGGCCGGGTGCTCGCGGCTGGCGCGTTGCAGGTCTTCTGGAAAGGCCAACTGCCGACGTACGAACGGGCGCCCGGCACACAGTGGCCACAGCACCCGGAACAGCAGACCGTAGATGTGCTGGGTGGCGACGCTGCCAATGATGCAGGCCGGGCCAAGGTCCGCGCCCCATAACTGTTCCAGGGCTTCGACTTCATTGGCCAGTTGGCGCAGGTTCTTTTCGATGCGCTTGGGTTCACCACTGGAGCCGGATGTGCACAGGCTGAGTTGGCAGTGATCGAGATCCAGCGCCGCCGCGCTCAGAGGCGGATGACGAAAGTCGCTCAGGTGCGCATCGTCGGGTTGATCGCTCAGCCACAGATCAACTTCACCTGACCAGCGCTGGCGGGTCTGCGGTTGCAGGTCAGACGGCAGCAGCACACTGACCCCGGCACGCCAGGCACCAAGCAACGCGACCGCCAGATCGGCGGCATCTTCAAGGTGCACGGCCATCTGCCGCACCCCCCGGGCTTGCAGGCCGGCGGCCAGACGCAGCGCCTGTTCGCGCAGTCGGGCGTGATCCAGTGCCGGCCCGGTCGTTACGGCGCGCTCCGGCTGAGCCTTGAGCAGCAAGTGCTCAAGTTTTATCCAAATCATGGGTGGCCTCGTACCCTTAGCCGTATGAGCCATTCAATGGCAAACATCAGGCCTATCAATCCGTAGGAAATCAGGCCGGTGTACAACGTCCACCAGCTCAGCGGCGCCCAGAGGGTCAGGGCGGCGGCGCACACACCGTTGCAAAGAAAAAAGACGCTCCAGGCGATAGTCACCTGACGGGTATAGCGAATGCCCTCGGCCGGCAATTGTGGCTCGCGCACCCGGGCCAGGCGTTCAACGATCGGCGGGCCGAATGTCAGGCTCGATCCGAACAGCACCAGCATGAAGGCGCTGATCAACACCGGATACCAGCGCAACAGCGCCGGGCTGTCGAACAATGCCAACAACAGACAGAACACAATGGCCACGGTGGCCATCCACAGGCTGCCAGGCCGTCGTTTGCCGGTCAGCGCCCGGGCCAGCCACAGTCCGCCCAGCAGCAGTCCGAACTGCCACGGGGCGAAATGCTCCATGCCGAAATACACCGCAAAGGGATACAAAAGACCCGCCAGCAGCAGGCCGAGGCCAATCAGTCGATTCATGCGACCGGTTGAACCAGACGGTAGACCGCCTCGACCACGTCACTGACGGTACGTACCGATTTGAATTCTTCGGCGGCGATTTTCTTGCCGGTCTGACGTTTGATGTGATCAATCAGGTCGACCGCGTCGATGCTGTCGATTTCCAGGTCCTGATACAGGTTGGATTCCAGGCTCACACGCTCAGGGTCCAGTTCGAAGAGCTCGACCAAGGCATCGCGCAGGGTGTTGAAAATGTCGTCACGAGTTTGCATGGTCCGGTCTCAAGCTGCCTGTTTTGCGGTGACGAACGCCGCAAGGCTCGCCACGTTACTGAAGTGATTGCGTGTGTCTTTGGCATCGGCGTCGATTTTGATGCCGTATTTTTTCTGGATGGCCAGGCCCAGTTCCAGGGCGTCCACCGAGTCCAGGCCCAGGCCTTCGCCGAACAGCGTCTGCTCGTTGCCGATGTCTTCGGCACTGATGTCTTCGAGGCCCAGGGCGTCGATGATCAGTTCTTTGATTTCCAGCACCAGGCTATGGGTGTTCAGATCGCTCATCTTCGGCGAGCTCCTTGATAAAGTAAGAATGCAAATAATCGTTGAGCTTGCGCGAGGCTTGCGGAGCGGGCCCCAGCGAGGCGAAGGTCTGTGGGTCTATATCGGCCCCGACCCGAAAACTGAAGTGCACGCGCCGCTTGGGGATGCGATACCAGGGTTCGGCCTTGGTCAACGTGGTCGGGCTGACCTTGATAATGACCGGGGTGAGGATTTTCGCACCACGCAGGGCGATTGCCGCGCCGCCGCGATGAAAGGCCGGCGCCTGGCCGGGCCGGGTGCGCGTACCTTCGGGGAAAATGATCAGGGTCTGGCCGTCTTTCAGCGCGCCGGCAGCCGCATCGAGCATGTCCATGCTGCCGTCGTTGCTGATGTATTCGGTGCAGCGCAGCGGTCCGCGGGTGAAAGGGTTTTCCCAGAGGCTTTGCTTGACCACGCAGTTGGCGTGACGCACCAGGCCGATCAGAAACACCACGTCGATCAGCGACGGGTGATTGGCCATGATCATCTGCCCGGGACGACCGAGTTTTTCCGCGCCTTCTATGTCGTAGGTCAGCACCCCGGTACGGGCCATGAAACGCACAAAAATCCAGAAACAGCGGCTGACCGTTTGCCGGGCCCGCAGCCGATGGGTCCGGGCGTCGCCCGGCAGACAGTTCAGCACAGGGAAAATCACCAGGCGCAGGCACAGCCCGCCCAACCCGAACAGGGCAAAGCTCGCGGCGGTGGCCAGCAACCGCCAGTAGTAGGCGTCGCGGTTTTTCTCGGTCACGGGTTGCGTTGCCAGGTCCATACACGATTTTTCCAGGCATGTTGGCAGGTGGTTTGCTGGCCGAGCAGCGTACGCAACAGATTCAGTGCGTGGGGCCAGCGGGAGTTGGACAACGCATCCGAGGGGCTGTTCAGGGACAACTGCCAGTCGGTACCGGGGGTAATCAGCAGGCCGACGGCATAAGGGAACGGCACGTCGTCGATCCAGGTTGAGTAAGCCTCGGGCGGCTGCTCTTCGGTGATCACCAGCAGTACCGCGCGAGCACCCTCAGCCAGCAGCGCAGCAGCTTCCAGCATGCCGTGTTCCAGGCCGTCGCCTGCGGCAGCCAGGGCCGTCATTTCGCTGGTTTCACCACGCATGATCGACCACAACCCAATAATCGCGTTATGCACAGACAAGCTGAATTGGGTCGGCGACAGCGGCTGATCGGCGGCCAGATCACTGAGAATGTCGACCGTGCGGGGCGTTTCGCCGTGGCGGGAAACAAAGACCAATGGCAGATCCTGCCGACCTTCGGCCAATGGCCAACCGACACTGAATGCCATCCGCGCCAGGCGGCTGAGCCGCCGGCGCTGCATGGCCGGCAGAAAAGAAACGTCGGGAGCGGCATCGCTGTTCGGCAGCACGACCGGTTGTCGGCACCAGGCCTGCCAATCGTTCACGCTATCAAGCCCTGGGGCCCAAGCGCGCCATTGGGCGATGTTGAAGTTGATCACAGACATTCATCCCACCCTCACGGGCTTACTTGACGCGGGGGAGTGGCCGAGAGCCGAGACTCACCCTGCGTGGCGTTTGGCGCCGAGTGGCGCGCATTATCCCGGTGCCGGGAACGTGTAGCAAATGCTGGTTACATTTTGCTCAATAAGATGAAGCGGCTGACTGGAAAAAATTGAACGATTGGTAATTATTCACAAAATAATTACCCCGTCTGTCGGTTCCTGCGTCAAACCATCGGGCAGTTCACGGCTTTTCATGCAAGAGAAGGCAACTGACTGTGTAGTCCCTGGTAGCGAAGCAGCGTTGTGCACCACTACACTCGGTCATTCTTTGATACACGGAGGTTTTGACATGCGGCGCGTGGTGTTCAATCAGAAAGGTGGCGTTGGTAAATCCAGCATTGCCTGCAATCTGGCGGCGGTCAGTGCCAGCGAGGGTTTTCGCACCTTGTTGGTGGATCTCGATGCCCAGTCCAACTCCACCCAGTACCTGACGGGGCTCACTGGTAGCGACATCCCGATGGGCATCGCCGATTTCTTCAAGCAGACGCTGTCTTCCGGGCCGTTCTCCAAAAAGAATCAGGTCGACATCTACGAAACCCCCTTCGACAACCTCCACGTTATTACCGCCACCGCCGAACTGGCGGACTTGCAGCCAAAGCTTGAAGCCAAGCACAAGATCAACAAGCTGCGTAAGTTGCTTGAGGAGCTGAGCGAAGACTACGACCGGATTTACCTCGATACCCCGCCAGCGCTGAATTTCTATGCGGTTTCTGCATTGATTGCCGCTGATCGTGTGTTGATTCCCTTCGATTGCGACAGTTTTTCACGTCAGGCGCTATACGGCCTGATGGCGGAAATCGAAGAGTTGAAGGAAGACCACAACGAAGGCCTGGAAGTCGAAGGCATCGTCGTCAACCAGTTCCAGGCCCGCGCCAGCCTGCCCCAGCAAATCCTCGATGAACTGATCGCCGAAGGCCTGCCGGTGCTGCCGGTGTACCTGGCCAGTTCGGTACGCATGCGCGAATCCCACCAGGCCAATACGCCGCTGATCCATCTCGACCCGCGGCACAAGCTGACACAGCAATTTGTCGAACTGCATAACCTGCTGGAAAACGCCTGATTCTGGCTGACAACACAAAACCCATGTGGGAGCGGGCTTGCTCGCGAAGACGCCGTCTCACTCAACATCTATGTTGACTGATGCAACGCCTTCGCGAGCAAGCCCGCTCCCACATGGTTTCGTGGTGTTTTAGATGCCCTGGCTACGCAACCAGCTCATCAACTGCGGTAACGGAAAAGCCCCGCTCTGCCGGGCGATTTCCCGGCCGTTTTTGAACAGGATCAGGCTCGGAATCGAGCGAATCCCCAACTGCGCCGACAACTGCTGGTTCGCCTCGCTATCGAGCTTGGCCAGCCGGCACTTGCCCGCCAGTTGCCCGGCTGCCTGCTCGAACACCGGTGCAAACGACTTGCACGGCCCGCACCAGTCCGCCCATACGTCCACCAGCAGCGGCAGATCCCCCTTGATCTGGCTGGCGTAGTCGCCTTGCTTCAATTCAAACGGTTTGCTCAGCAGGACTTCGGCCTTGCAGCGTC
This sequence comes from Pseudomonas sp. GM49, assembly GCF_000282355.1. Lineage (GTDB taxonomy): Bacteria > Pseudomonadota > Gammaproteobacteria > Pseudomonadales > Pseudomonadaceae > Aquipseudomonas. Next base: position 3,966 of record NZ_AKJL01000017.1, on the reverse strand, counting down.
CGCATTTGGGGTGATCGTTGAGCCGCTCGGCGGGAATGCGGTTGAGGCCGTTGCAGTGGGGGCAGGGGATGAGGAGTGGGTCGGTCATGAGCGATATCCAATTGGAAGCTGATAACACCTAGTTGGAGACGTTTGCTCATGTTTTCAATCGTGCAGCGGCGGGCGGTGAATCTAGGCTTGAGTCTTGCCGAGCCAGACCGCTTGTCTGCTGAGTAGTATCGCAACTTGCGATATTTTTGATCTGAGATTAACTTTCCATAGCAAAATGCGATAAGGATGTTGCATGCATGTTCTCACCGAAAAAAGAGTACGTGAAGCCAAGGCGAAATGGCCAATGGCAGTCAACGCGCTGGATCATTGGTATCAATTAGCCAAAGGAAGCAAGCCGCCGGATTTTGCGGCGATGAGAACCACCTTTCCTGCAGTCGACAAGGTGGGTGAGTTTCATGTTTTCGATATCGGTGGCAACAAATTGCGGCTGATAGCTTTTGTCAGATATCTATCGCAAAAGCTTTATATCAAGCATGTGCTGGACCACCGTGAATATGATCGCGGCAAATGGAAGGACGAAAGAGCATGAGTATCCTGATCAAAAAAGCTGCCGAGCACTGGGAATTTGTCTCACCGCTGCTTCGAAAGCCAAAAAGCGAAGATGACTATGACTTGCTGGCACAGGCGCTGGACGAGTTGCTCGAGATGACCGGCGATGATGAGTCCCATCCGCTGATGAGTCTGGTGGATATCATCGGTGACTGGATTGAGGAATGGGATCACAAGCATCACCCGATGCCGAAGCCCAGCGGAGCCGAGATTCTTGGCTACTTGATGCGCGAACACGGCTTGACCCAGAGCGACCTGCCTGGTGTCGGCCCTCAGTCGGTCGTTTCCGAGATCCTGAGCGGAAAGCGCCAGCTCAACCTGCGGCAGATCCGCTGGTTGGCCGAACGTTTCGGTGTGTCTGTAGAAACCTTTATCTGACCCGCCTCACGACGAACAACTGATCTCCAGGTGCTTGCCCCATTCCGGTGGTCGCTCGGCATAGCTTTCCATCCCCGGTTGTTCCTCGAACGGATTGCTCAGCACCGCGTGCAGTCGGCGGACTTCCAAGTAGTCGCCGCTCTCTGCCGCATCGATGGCCTTTTGTGCCAGGTAATTGCGCAGGACGTACAGCGGGTTGACCGCGTGCATCCGCTGGCGGCGCTGCTCTTGATCAAGCGCGCCTTCACGGGCCACCCGGGCGACATAGAGCTCGCCCCAGGCATCAAAGCCCTTGAGGTCGACGAAGTCATCACGCAAGCGAGCGATGGCCTGTTCCGGCGCTTCATCACCCAATCGGCGGAAAAACAGGCTGTAGTCGACGCCGCTGTTTTGCATGAGTTGCAGCAGGTTCTCCAGCAATTTCTGGTCGTCATCCTCCGCGGTGGTCAGGCCGAGGCGGCGGCGCATCAGGTCCAGGTAATGGGCCTGGAACAGCGGCAGGTACAGGCCGAGGGTTTCGCGCAGGGCTTCGACGCTGATGAACGGTGTCAGGGCCTGGGCCAGCGCGCTGAGGTTCCACTGGCCAATCGGCACCTGGTTGCTGAAGGAGTAACGGCCCTGGTCGTCGGAGTGATTGCAGATGAAGTTGGCGTCGAAGTCGTCGAGGAAGGCGAACGGGCCGAAGTCGAAAGTAATCCCGAGAATCGACATGTTGTCGGTGTTCATCACTCCGTGGCAGAAACCATAGGCCTGCCATTTGGCGATCAGTTCGGCATTGCGCTCGACCACTTCGCGGAACATCGCCAGGTACGGCTCCGGTTGTTCCAGGCACTCCGGGAAGTGCATGGCCAGCACATGATCACCGAGCTCTTTCTGCTGCTCGGGGCGTTTGGTGTAGTAGAAATATTCGAAGTGCCCGAAGCGCACATGGCTCGGCGACAGACGCAAGAGCATGGCCGCGCGCTCCTGCTTTTCGCGCCACACCGGGGTGTCGGAGCCGATCACGCACAGGGCGCGGGTGGTCGGGATGTTCAGGGCATGCAGGGCTTCGGAGGCGAGGAATTCGCGGATCGACGAACGCAATACCGCCCGGCCATCGCCCATGCGTGAAAACGGCGTCTGGCCGGCGCCCTTGAGGTGCAGGTCCCAATGTTCGCCAGCCTCGTTGTACACCTCGCCCAGCAACAGGCCGCGACCGTCGCCCAATTGCGGGTTGTAGAAACCGAATTGATGCCCGGAATAGACCATCGCCCTTGGTATCGCATCGGCCCAGAGCTTGTGGCCGCTGAACAGTTCGGCGAACTCCGGGGTTTCGGCCACGGTCGGGTCGAGGTCCAGCAGCGCCATGGCGGCGGGACTGGCCACGACCAGGCGTGGATTGTCGATGGGCTCGGGCAGCACATGGGCGGAAAACGCATCGCCCAGGCGGTCGAAGCGATTATCGAAAATGAGTTCGTCGAGGGCTTTCAAGGGCCGGCTCCAGCAGAATGTCCGAGCATTCTGCTGGGGAAAGGCCGGTTAGTCGAGTTTGGCGGCGGGCGGTTCTTGCGGCGGTTTGCCATCGACCAGTGGCACGATGGTTTTCGCTTCCGGTTCAATCGGCACCATCTTGTATTCCTGGCCGTGCAGGTTCTTGAGGTACACCTCCATCTGCCGGAACGAGATATTGATGTGCTGCTTCTTGAACTCGCGGTTGATGAAGCGGTTGACCTCATCGAGCACCGGGTTGCGGTCGCCGAGGTCGCGCACGTGCATGCGCAACTCGTGGTCGAGTGTGCTTTCGCCGAAATTCAGGAAGTACACGTGCGGTTCCGGGTCTTTCAGTACGCGCGGGTTATCGCGCGCAGCCTTGAGCAGCAGTTCTTTCACCAGGTCCAGGTCCGAACCGTAGTCGACGCCGAGCTTGAGGGTCACCCGGGTGATGGTGTCGGTCAGGGACCAGTTGATCAGTTGCCCGGTGATGAACGTCTTGTTCGGGACGATGATGTCCTTGCGGTCGAAGTCGGTAATGGTCGTGGCACGGATGCGAATCTTGCTCACCGTACCCGACAGGTTACCGATGGTGATGGTGTCACCGATCCGCACCGGGCGCTCGAACAGGATCATGATGCCGGAAATGAAGTTGGCGAAGATCTCCTGCATGCCGAAACCGAGGCCGACCGACAGCGCCGCCACCAGCCATTGCAACTTGTCCCAGCTTACGCCCAGGGTCGACAGCGTCGAGACGAAACCGACGCCGGCGATCACGTACGACAGCAACGTGGTGGTCGCGTAGGCGCTGCCCTGGGCCAGGTTGAGCTTGGACAGCACAAACACTTCCAGCAGACCCGGCAGGTTGCGTGCCAGGGCGAAGGTGATACCGATGATGATCAGCGCGCCAAGCATGTCGCCGATGCTGATTGGCACCATGCTCATATTGGCGCCGGTGCCGCTGGTGTATTCGTAGAGGGTGACGTTGTCCAGGTACGAGAACACCGTAATCAGGTCGGCCCAGACCCAATACAGTGCCGCCATGAAGCCGCCGAGCAGCGCCAGGCGGATCAGACGCAGGGACTGTTCGTTGACCTTCTCGATGTCCATGCTCGGCTCTTCGATCACCCCCTCGCCGTCTCCGGCCTCTTTCGCCGCCTGACGTTTGGCCAGGGCGCGCTGGTAGGCCAGGCGTCGGGCCGCCACGCTGAGGCCGCGCACGAAGGTGGCTTCGATCACCAGCCAGAACATCAGCAGGTACAGGGTGTTGATCAAGCGGTCGCTGAGCTTCAGCGCGGTGTAGTAGTAGCCGAAGCACACGGCCACGAACAGCGCGACGGGCAGGGCGGTGAACAGGATCCCCACGAGCTTGCGGAACAGCGAGGCGTTCTCGTGGGTCGGGCTGCTGATCAGCAAGCGGCTGAGCAGCAAGGTCATCAAGGCATAGCAGGTGAGCACCACCGGCATGCCGATCACGTCATCGGCCAGCGCCGCCGGTTGCAGTTCGGCAACGGCCAC
>NZ_AKJL01000016.1 GCF_000282355.1 Pseudomonas sp. GM49 | reverse complement strand
GTCCCGATAATAGAACCAAAGAATGCTTTTCTATTCACTGAAAGCTCTTCATCTGGTAGGCGTTTGGCAGCCTCATATATCTTTGCGTTCATCCACTCGTTATAGGTCGCCATCAAGCAGATATGGTCGGTGCGGCTCATCGTGTTCATCCTTTGAGTGACTATTTGATCAGCGTTCCACGCTCATCCTGAAATCCAATCCAGTATTGGGTTTTGTTGTTTTCAGGGTGGCGCAACAGAGGGACCGCTTTTGCCTGGACATGCGTGCAGCCGGCGAAAGTATTCTGTCGACCCATGGCGGACAGTCCGGGCACCAGGGTCAGGTTTCGGATTGATGAGCCGCCCAGTGTTTCATCTCTTCGGCAATGAAGTGGTTCACCAGATCGCCGTACATCTTCTCGATGGCATCCGGGCTCAGGCCTTCAGCCTCCGCCCACTCGCGTCGTGTCGCCAACATGGCCTTGAAACGCTCCGGAGCACGCACCGACGTCACTGAGGTCTTGTACTTCGAGGCCGCCAGTACGTAGTGAAAACGCTTGCCCAAAAGCTTGATAACGACTTGGTCAAGGGCATCGATTTCGCGTCGGATATCCTCCATGCCTGCACACTCTTCGGGCTGCAACTGATTGATGACGTCCATGTAGGTGACTCCGGTTGCTGAAAAAACTCGTGGGCCTTCGGATAGCGGCCTGCCTGAAAATCAGGCTTTCAACAGAGTATCCGCGATTACTCCTGAAAAAGTCGTCTCTATCGGCCCGGTGAGAAAGACTGATCCCACTCCATCCCATTGAACCGTTACAGCTCCGCCGTCACATTCAACCTCAACAGAATTGGCTAACAAGCCACGACGAATTCCGTTAACCGCGGCGCCACAAGAGCAGGAGCCTGAACCCAGCGGAATACCACCCCCACGCTCCCAAATACGCAACCGGATGTGCTCTCGGTCAATGATCTGGACGAAATGCACGTTCGTCCTGAGGGGAAACAAGGGGTTGGTTTCAATTGACGGTCCAATCGTCGCAATCTCAACTGCTTTCAGATCATCCACAAAATAGGTGCAGTGCGGATTTCCCATGCTGCAAGCCGTTGGGTCACCGGCAAGTGGCAACATTGAAGTATCCATTTCCAGAGCCAGAGGAATATCCGACCAGCCCAAAAGCGGCTTTCCCATGTTTACAGAAATGGCACCGGTTGAAGTTCGTTCGCAAGTTAGCAGGCCACGGTTGGTTCGCAGTGCGACCGAAGTCGTATTGGATTCGCGCATCAGCATATCCGCGGCCCCCCGCGTTGCGCTGCCGCAAGCGTCCAGCGTTGAGCCATCTGCATTCCAGAACATCAAACGCGCATCTGCATCATCGCAATCGAGCACCACCGCGAGTTGATTGAAGCCGACTCCCCGGTTCCGATCTCCCATTCGCCGAGCCATATTGCTTGTGATTGGATTAGGTGAGTTTCGCGAGTCCACGATAACGAAATCATCGCCATTGGCGTGCATTTTATGAAAGCTCAGCGGCATAAATAGACCTGGCGGCGAGACAAGTGATGAGTTGATGTTCTAAAGCGAACTATCCCTATTCGCATGACTACAGAATGTTGGTGTTTGTTCAAGTTATAAATGCTGCGGCTTTAATTCCTTTCTCTGTTTTTGGAACCGCGCCGCTCAGCACCATCCGCGTAATGGTCGCCGCCGCACACTTGTAGTCTGCGTCGTCCGGTTTTGGTGTGCCCGTTATGAGTGACATCTGCCAACCGAGATTCGTATAGGTTCGGGTTGCCGACCAGATGAAGAGCATCAAATGTTCGGGATCAGCTGGCGCGATCAGGCCACGATCAATCCAGCTGCGCAGGCAATCGACGTTGCGCTGAGCCTCGGCTTGCAGCGAGTTCTTGCACTCCTCAGGTAAATGTTTTCCACCAAACAACAGTTCGTGACTGAAGACTTTTGAGCTGTGAGGGTTTTCTTGAATGATGCGAATCCGGGCGTGTATGTAGGCCTGCAAGCCAACCACCGGGTCGTCGCTTTCTCTTAATGCCGCTGAAGCTTTCAGCAGTGGTTCAACAAAACTCAGCAGTACTCGGGCGTATAGATTCTCTTTGCTTTGAAAATAGTAATAGAGATTTGCCTTGGGAATCCCGGCACGCGCCGCGATGTCACGAGTCTGTGTGGCGTCGAAGCCAGTCACTGAAAACTCTTCGCTTGCCGCCTTCAGGATCATGTGCTGATTGCGCTGGCGGATGCTGGTCGCTGTGGGCTTGAGAGAGTGATCCGGCGCGCTGCATTGATCATCGGTCTGGGTGCTAGCGATTGTCATAAGGTTGGGTGAAGCCTGGGTCATGGCTTTATCTTTGATATTGAATATCGCAATATACAAAACTATATAGCGCTTGGCCTGCGCTTTCTTACCAAGGGAATGAATGATGAGTACGGTCTTGAGCAGCAAAGAAGCGGTAGGTGAGCGTTACGAACTGGAAACGATGCGTCACGCACAGCAGATGACCTGGACGGCTATCGATCAGATCGCCCGTATCATCACGCCCGGTATGCGCGAATCCGAGGCGCAGTTGCGAGGTAAAGACATCCTTGCGGAACTGGGCATGGATCGGATCTGGCACCCGTTGCTGGTTCGCTTTGGCGCCAACACGCTCAAGACCTTCAAGCAGCGCTCTGATGGCGATCCCGAGCTGGGGGCCGAAGATATTTTCTTCATCGACATGGGCGTGGTTTGGCAAGGGCATGAAGGTGATGCCGGCGCGACATTCACCACCGGCTCCGATCCAGAAATGATCGCCTGTGCTGCGGCGGCCAAGGAGCTGTTCAATCGGGTCGAAAGTTTCTGGCGCAGTGAGCGGGTTTCCGGGGTGGCGCTTTACGACTTTGCCGCCGCCCAGGCACAGGACATGGGGTGGAAGCTCAACCTCGACATCAAGGGTCACAGGGTCAGTGATTTTCCCCATGCGATTTACCGGGGCGGTGACCTTGGGGATTTGAATCAATATCCGAACACCGGCCTGTGGATTCTGGAAATCCAGCTTGCCCATCACGAGCGTCCATTTGGCGCGTTTTATGAAGACTTGCTGATCTGAACGACTTCAACCAAGGAGCTCCAATGACCCACGCAACCGAGCAACCGGTGCTGCTGTTCTCCTATGGCACCCTGCAAGATCCGGCCGTCCAGCTGTCCACCTTCGGGCGCGAGTTGAAAGGGCGAGCTGATAGCCTGCCGGGGTACAAACAGAACTGGGTCGAGATCATCGATCCGGCAGTGCGGGCCGCGAGTGGGAAAACCCACCACCCCATAGTGCAAGAGAGCGGTGACCCGTCGGATGAAATCGCCGGCACTGTGTTTGAGATCACCGCGAACGAGTTGGCGGCTGCCGATGAATATGAGGTGGCCGATTATCGGCGGGTAGGGGTCGTGTTGAAGTCTGGAGCCACTGCCTGGGTCTACGTGCAAGCCTGAATTCCGACGATGCGGAAAGTGAAGAGGCGTTGAGCGCTATAGCTGTTAGTAAGCTTAATGATGCTCCGACAATCCTGACACGGCTTGAGCAATGCCAGCACCAGCCGTATGCAGGTATGGAGTTCTTTGACTGACTGTTTTCGTCTGATTTTATTGAAGAAGTAGCTCCCCTGTCTGGCCTGCGGCAAAATATCTGCATTGGCCAGCAGGGAAGCACTCAGCATGACGGGACAGTTATCGAGTGGGCAGGAGCGACTGTTTTACTCGTTCACGTGGATGTGGAACCCACACCGGCTCATCGCACGGCCGAGGTCGAGAGCACCAAGAACATGATCGACCGGGTCGAAGCGCAGTTCGACATCAAGCCGGAACGCCTCATCGGCCATCCGCGACCAGTTGCAATCGACACCTCGCAGATGTTCCGCCAGACGACATCAAACCAGTCCCTTTCCCACGAAATGCTCGCTCTGCAATTCACTGCTTGTAGCCAATCTGTCGCAACAAGTTCTTGCGCCACAGGATGTCTTCATCGCCTTCAATTTCATTGGCACAGAAGCCATCCACTACGCCCAGGATTGCTCGTCCTTGTTCCGTCTCAGCGAGAATCACTTCGGTTGGATTGGCTGTTGCACAAAAAATACGGCACACCTCTGGAACCATTTTGATGGTGTTTAACACGTTCAGCGGATAGAAACCGTCGCCCAGGAAAATGATGAAGCTATGGCCTGCAGCGATGGCTTTCGCATTCTTCTGTGCAAGTTCAATCATTGAGGTATCGGTGCCGGACCATCGCACCAGGCATTTGCCAGAGGCTTCACAAAAGGCCACGCCAAACTGGATACCTGGCACTGTATTGACCAGCGCTTCGTGGATGTCCTCGACGGACTTGATGAAGTGCGTCTGCCCCAAAATGAAGTTCGTCACATCCGGCTTATCGATTTTCAACGTGATGAGTTGCATCTCATACGCCTCCTTTCACGATGTTGCTACCAGAGTCTGTCAACAAACCAAGCATAGCTACTCGTTGGTTGTTGCTCCGTCCACTGACTGCTTGTAACCGTTTGCTGCCTGTCACAATGGGCCGCAACCGACCCTTTACAGGCGCTCAAGCTAAATGGAGCTTTTGTCGGTAGGTAACCCCCAAAGGGCGAGCATTGCGGGGGCCGCTTGCCCTGCCTGGCTATTTCACAGCAAGCAGGGAGTCTTCGATTTCCTGTGCGACCAGGCTTTGTATCCGCCACATATTGCGGTCCCGAATGCCATGCTCCTCCAGCATTGTCACCGTCCGGAACAGATATTGGGCCGCCGAGCCCCAGTGCCCGGCAGCGCGAGCCAATACATGGGCGACCTTTTCCTTGGGCAACTTTCCGACATAGGCCATTCCATCGCGTGCGGCGACAAAGGCTAATGCACGCAATATCCCGGACTCGGTTTTAACCGAAATCCAGCGCGGGACATTGGTCGGCGGGTTTGCGTCTATTTCCCGGACCATTAACTGTGCCAATTGCTTGAAATGGTCTTGCGTCGGAAGCCGGTATGCCAACCCGTTGCAGCTTCCACCCCGGTCGAGGGCCAGCATCAGGGCCGGCAACTCGCGCGTGCCGCGCCAGCGGGTAAGTTTGAGGCAGAACGATCGATGCCACCCGAAGGCGGTGGCGCTACGGCTCTCCAAAAAATCGAACTCCGGATTCCATATCAGTGAGCCATAAGCGAAGACCCAAAGTTCTTGCGGTTTGTATTCAAACAAAAGTGCTTCCACCATCGCATCGAACTCTGCTTCGGTGTGTTCGGTCGTGCCCGGTTCGGGGCCGGGATCGGGCTCGAAACGCTCAACCCGAGCGACCAATTCCGCAGTCAGGTTTCGTCTTTTGGCGGGCGTGGTTCTCAGAGGTGCCATACCGTAACCTCCCGATCAGAGTTCTTTCAGGAAGCCCAGTAGCAACTCATTGACCTCTGTCGCGCGTTCTCGCTGTATCCAGTGGCCGGCATCTTCGAGGATATGACACCCGCGCAGTCCCGGCAGTGTCTGCGCGAAGGCTTTGATCTGCCGCGGGGAGTTCGGAAACTTCAGTACGTCATCGCGCTGTCCGGCAATGAACATCGACGGCTGCCGGATAATGCAACCGCGCCAAGGTGCCAGCAGTGTCCATGAGCGCGTTATGTTGCGGTACCAGTTCAAGCCGCCGCGAAATCCGCTGCGGGTGAATTCGCGGGTGTAGTAGGCAAGATCTTCACGGCTTAGCCAGGCTGGCAGGGTCTCGGGCTCGATCATCCCCTCCAGGAAGCCCTGGCCCGGATGCAGCATTCCGAACATCGTCCGATCAGGCCCGTCACCCGAGCCACTGAAGTACATGCGCCGCAGCGACGACTCGACGTCCCTTTCCAGTTCGGCCTCGGCCACACCCGGCGTCTGGAAATACTGGATGTAGAAGTCGCTGATACCCCGCGAGGCAAGTGCGCTCAGGAACTCCACGTGCCCCAGTGGCGAGAAGGGAACGCTCATGCCGACCACTGCGCGGAACAGATCGGGTCGCATCAATGCTGCGCTCCAGGCCACCAGCGCGCCCCAGTCATGGCCGACGATCACGGCTTGCTGTTCGCCGAGTGCGTTGACCAACTCGACCATGTCGCCTACCAGATGGAGTGTGGTGTAGGCGTCGGGTTCGGCCGGCGCATCGGTGCCGCCATAGCCGCGCATGTCAGGCGCGACCGCTCTATAGCCGGCGGTCGCCAGCGCAGCAAGCTGGTTGCGCCACGAGTACCACAGCTCCGGGAAACCGTGGCATAGCAAGACCAACGGGCCGCTACCTTGCGTTGCTACCTGCATGCGGATGCCATTGATGTCGAGCATTTCAAGGTGTGGCTCGTTCATGTGCGCTTCCTGCAATTCAAGCGATGGACCCCAGCAACCGCGGCAGACTCGCCAGAGCCTGCTGCCTGCTGACAGCGAGCCGATGCAGCTGTGCCAGTTTCTCGGTGTCGGTTTCTTGCAAGCCCCTGACCACCGCATTCAGAAAGAATAAGCGCGACTGCTTGATCCAGCGGGCCAGGCCTTCATGCTCTCCCCAGCGTAGTTGGTTTCCCAGGTAGACCGCCCACATTCTGATCCAGTCCGTGGGGATGTGAGGCGGGGGGACCATCGTGCACAGCGCGTTCATTTGCGCCTGATCGGCCAGGTGGCTTTCCACATAAGCGATCAAGGCCGCGCTGAACAAGGGTTGGCAGCTGCTGACCATCAACAGGTTAATCTTGCCGCCGTCGAACACCTTCATGTCAGGCAGTGACGGGATGGCACTAGCGCTGCAGTCAATGTGCAGAGCACCTGGGCTCGTGGCGATGCGGCCTTGCTCGAGCAGGATGCGCGTTGGCTCGATAACCCGCACCCTGCCCAGGCGCACGATATTGTCGATGCGTCGAAGCTCACGTAATTCCGCCTGTGTGACGGTGGCGCAGCGGTAAGCAGTGGGTTCGACGGACTTGTCTATACGCAGGAGCTGGCCCGCCGCCTCAAGCCTGGAGAACAGGTCCGGGATCGAGTCTGCGGCGGCGATGGCCTCAAACTGTGCCGTGAGGCCACCGATTGTCCGTTCGAAGCTGTCGAGGCCAGGTTGAAGGTTGGCCCGGTCGATCAACCATGGATCGTTCGGCATGATCCAGCAGATTTTTTCGGGCGCGATACTGTTTTGCAGACACCACAGACAAGCGTCGATCCCGGTCTTGCCCGATCCCACCACTACGTAGCCAGAGTGTGGCTGCCGGATCTTCGGCAGGTCGTTCAGTGGCACGCATTGTACGCCGGGCTCCACCCTGTACCTGGGCGGGTGGGTCGAGGGAACCGCTGTCTGGGCATGGGTGGCGTCTACCACCTTTTTGTGCACCCGGACCTGATGGTTTGCGTCGCTGACCAGCGAGGTAAAGCGGTGGTCGTCAATGCGGTCGCCGGTGTAGTTGCACATGGGGAAGTAACGGACTCGACCTGACGGCAGAAACTGCTGATTCATCACCTGGTCGAAGTAGCTCACCACCTCGGCGCCGGAGGCTAGCTCATACAAGCCTTCGTTCAGTTGCGCTTTGTCTTTCGTTGCGCTGCCCAGTTCGCGAGAGTTGACGCCATAGAAGGCCGAGGGCTGGTGCAATCGCACGAACGGGTAGGCATCATTCCAGTGCCCGCCAGGTCGGTCGTGTCGATCCACCATCACGATGCGTGCATTCGTTTCCTTGAGTAGCGTATCGACGAAAGCCATGGCCGTCGCGCCAGCACCGATGATCAGGTAGTCGGTCTTGATCGGATTTGCGTCCATGTGCTTTCGCCTTTCTGAAGGTTGCCCCCTCAACCTCAGTAGATTAGCTACCTGTACCGAGCCTAATAGAACGAATGCTCCTCACCCACATAACCGATGGAATTAATGGCTGCAGCCTGAGATACCACTCACCAGCGGTTCCTGGTTTTGCTGCTTCGGCCCAGTCTCGGCTCCAAGTGGACCTCTGCCGCATTCATATGCCGTGACAAGCGGTTATGACGATGAGCGCGAGAAAACAGGCCAACTGAACGCAAAAGAAGGTAAACCGAACCGCCACGAACGTATTGGTTTGCTCGTGGGACACGTGAACCAGTGACTGGCACACGCGAGCGATCAGGACGAGTGTGGACAGGTAGTTCACTGCAGAGCCGTTGACATCAAGGGCTGAAATCACGAATACGATGACGCTAAAGACCGGCAAATTTTCCACACAGTTGGCGTGTGCCCTGGTCCCGCGCCGATACCAATCCTCGCCTTCGAGCTGATCGCTTCGGAAAGAGGCAATCGGAACACTCGAGAACAGGATTCCAACCCAGCGATAAACCCCGACGGTTGCCATCAACAGCAGCAAAGTCCAGGTCGCAAACCCAAGCAGCATCCACATCGGTATCGTCATGGCCGCGATCCTCGATAGATCATTATCAGCACGTCATCCCACGGCGCGCGGCCGACGGGCAGTCGGTCGCGCGCTGTCGATCAATGGCTCAAGATGGGTGCCAGCGCGGTCTGAATCCTGGACATCTGTGCGGGTGTTGTCATGCGCCTCAGCAGCTGGCCAAAGTGTGGGTGCTGCACGCCCGAGATAATGTATTGCCAGCGGTAGGCGCCCAGCACGCAGGCCTTGATTTGCGTTGTCTCCTCGATACTGAATGTTCGTGAAACATTACCAATGAAGTAGTCGGCATCGGATGCCGATTGCGCCTGCAGGATTGCGTCGATGGCCTCCACCAGCGCAATCAGATCATTCACTGCCAGGTCGCACTCGGCTGGCGAGAGTTTCGCGTGCTCGGCCTGCCACTCCAGTTCATCGAGTACGACGTGCCGGCTTTCATCCTTCCAGTGAAATTTGAAGACATCCTTGAATAACGGGCACAGCTCCTCGCGCGGGGCGATGCTTTGCACGTAGTGCGCCTGAACAAACAGCTCGATATGACAGGTCAGCGCCAACACCGACCAAGTGCTGGCCGCCAGTACCGCGCGCGCTACATCGTTTGGATCGGCAACTTGACGATATCCCGCTGGCAATTGCGAACCCATCATCGTCTCCATGCGCCGGAACAACTCCTGGTGCTTGATCTCGTCGTTGGAAAAGCGCACCAGCGCTTCGAGTGCGAGTTGATTGTCAAAGACATGGGCCCGACCTTGATCGAGCATTTTGGCACTGATAAAGCGCTCGACGAGGCCAAAGACATACGCATAGGTCCGGCCCTGAATCTGACTGAGCAGGCGTGCCTCGGCCGCGGCGAGAAAGGTCAGGCGGCCGATCTGCGACAGTCCATCGGGCAAGAACTTGCGCGAGAAGTCGAAACTCCGGTTCTGCAGCAAATCGCGATCGATCTGCCATTCGGTTTTTTTCGATGATCTGACAATTTGCGCATAACGGGCGGCGTTGCCCGACGCTGGGTCGGGTAGGGTAACGGCGGTGTTCATATGGATCTCCTGTTGCCCGGGTCGAGTTTGAAAAAGGCAATTTCGGTTGACGTCGGAGCCAATGACCATGGGTGAAGCCTCTGGGAACAGTCTCGATCACCATGTCCGCGTTGGTGCTAATCTAGGCGTCGCAGTTCAGGCGGTGAATGACCGGTGCGCCTGATTACATGCTCCGGACTCCGGAAAGGAGGGCTGGCAATTGCTGGATGCGCTTTCTGATGTGTTGCGCGTGATTCGGCTGTCTGGAGGGGTCTTCCTCGAGGCGGAACTCACTGCGCCCTGGTGCATCAACGGCAGAATCTCGGCGGATGATTGCAAACCGTTCCTGGCGGCACCTCGACACATCATTGCGTCGCATTTTGTCGCCGCGGGGCACATGCAAATACAAATCGACGGTAGTGCCGCCATCGACGTGAGGGAAGGCGAACTCGTTCTGCTTCCTCGCAACGACGCTCATTCTTTTGGCAGCGACCTGAGCATTGCGCCCATGTCGGCGCGCGAAGTTATTCAACCGCCAGAAGTCGGCGCAATTTCACGGATCAGGTACGGCGGGGGCGGCGAGGCCACGCAGTTGTTGTGCGGCTTTCTCGGCTCTGAAACACCCTTCAGTCCGTTGCTTTCGTCGCTGCCATCCTTATTGAAATTAGACGTACGCGCGACGCGCTCGGGAGCCTGGATCGAAAGCTCATTCCGTTTTGCGGTCAGTGAAATCGCGGCGGGACGCGTCGGCTCGACAACGGTCATTGCCAAGCTATCCGAATTGCTGTTCGTCGAAGCCGTCGGCCAGTATGTCGCCAGCCTCCCCGCCGAGCGACGCGGGTGGCTGGCGGGTTTGCGGGATCCGCATATCGGGCGCGCACTGGCGCTGCTCCATGCTCGTCCAACCGAGGGCTGGACGGCAGAAGCACTGGCGCTTGAAGTGGGTCTGTCGCGCTCGGTATTCGCGGAGCGATTCACCGCATTGGTCGGACAGCCACCGATGCAATACCTGACGTTCTGGCGTATGCACGTGGCGGCTCAACACTTGCGCGAAGGTCGCGGCAATGTGGCGCAAATCGGCTTTGCAGTGGGCTACGAATCCGAAGCTGCGTTCAGTCGCGCATTCAAACGCCAGTTCGGCACTTCCCCCGGCACTTGGCGCAGACAATCTGCATGAGAGAGTCCGGTGCCGAGAATCACGTAGCCGTTACTCAATCAGCTGATCAATCAACACCGCGTTGGTATAGATCAGGCTGCCATCGCTCGCACGGTGCCCGACCAGGTGAAACTGACCGCGTTCGTGGTGCAAATAGACACGCATCTGACAGTCGGACAAGGGGGCGTATCCCTCGGGCATGATCAAATCCATCGAGTCCATATCGACATCGACCATGGCTTCACGCTCGTGGGAATTCTGCAAGCGCTCTTCGGCCTCCTCCAGACGGACATGGAGAGGGCCGTCGACGTAAAAATGGATCTCACCGATCGGGATGGACTTCTGGTCGGGGCTGGGCTTGTACCAGCCTTCGATCGTCAGGGCACTCATGACGAAACCTCCCATGTGGATTGCTGGACTCTATTAGTTAGCGTCCCTGCTTATTGCGATCACTCATGTTTGACGACTGCACAAGGGCAGGGTTCGCCCCTTGGTACCGCTACTGGCCGATGGCAGCTGTCCGTCATCAGAGTTCAAGTATAGCTGGCAACCGGACCTCTCTTGCCAACCTCGCGGTACAAGCCGATGGCTCTATACTCCTTACTGACTTTACCGCCCTGATAGGTGGTATTTGTCTGCCCTGCTTGGATGTCAGTGGCGATGCTTTTGCATAACCAATGAACAACAGGAATAGGATGAAGAGCAAATGGCAATAGCAATTATCTTGATACTAATCGTTATTGCATCAGTGCTATTCCACATACTAGCGCCTTGGCAGGCGACACCGGCAGCTTCCAACTGGGGGTCCATAGACACCACCCTGTTCATCACCCTGATCATCAGCGGAATATTTTTCATTGCCATCACCGGATTCATGGCAGTAGCGGTGATGCGGTTTCGTCACAAGGAGGGTGCCAGGGCGGCCTACCAGCCAGAAAGTAAAAAACTGGAATTATGGTTGATTATCGTTACCTCGGTCGGTATTGCCGGAATGTTGGCGCCAGGTCTGGTTGTTTACAACGATTTCATCCGGGTGCCGAAAAATGCTTACGAACTTGAAGTGATCGCCCAGCAATGGCAGTGGGCCTTTCGCTTTCCCGGTCAAGACGAGAAGCTGGGCAAATCGGATATCAAGTTTGTTGACTCCGCCAATCCCCTCGGTCTTGATCCCAAGGATCCTGCAGGGCAGGACGATGTGCTTGTAATCAATAATGAAGTTCACCTTCCGCTCGATCGGCCGGTGAAAGTCTTACTGCGCGCTAAAGACGTTCTGCACGACTTCTATGTACCGCAAATTCGCAGCAAGATGGACATGGTGCCTGGGATGGTGTCGTACTTTTGGTTTACGCCGACTAAAACCGGAAAGTATGAAACCCTTTGCGCTGAATATTGTGGCGTAGGTCATTACAACATGCGTGGCCATATGATCGTGGAAGAGCAGGGCGTCTTCGATCAATGGCTAAAAAGCCAACCGACTTTCGCGCAGACATTAACGACGGCTGCCAAACCCGGTCGGGACAGCGTGCTGGAAAAAGGCCGCCTGCTGGTCGAGAGGTACGGCTGCAGTGCCTGCCATAGCCAGGATGGCAGTGCCAGTCTCGGTCCTGGATGGAAGGGGTTGTACGGCCGCACTGAACAGCTTGCCGATGGCACCCGTGTGCAGGTCGACGAGGCCTACCTGAAAGAGTCGATTCTCGATCCGAAGGCCCGCCTGGTACAGGGCTACCCGCCGGTGATGGTGGCCTATACTCTCACTGACGATGAACTGGGTGCGCTCGTCGCCCTGATCAAATCACTGGGTGCTGGACAGCAGGGCGATGAAGCTTCTGCTGGCTCGGCATCGGGCCCGGGTGAAGACCTGGTAGCGCAGGGACAGCGGCTGGCCGGGTCGCTTGGCTGTCTGGCCTGCCACAGTGTCGATGGCAACAAGGGCGTCGGCCCCAGCTGGCAGGGCCTGTATGGCAAGACCGAAACCCTTGCTGACGATACGAGCGTCAAGGTCGATGAGGGTTATATAAAGGAATCGGTTCTTGATCCTGCTGTCAAAGTCGTCAAGGGTTATGCACCCGTTATGCCGGCCTTGAAACCGAGCGACAAGGAGTTGGACGCGCTGATCGCTTTTATCAAATCCAAAGCGAATGCCAACGCTGATGCAAGCAAGGCGGAGCCAGGGAAGTAGCCGTAAAGCAGCCAGGAATACACTGAAACTTCGACAGGAGAATGACGTGATGGCCTATGCGGAGCAAGCCGAGACAGAAGCGCTGCACGAGCCCAAAAGTTTCCTGACCAAATACATCTGGAGTCAGGACCACAAGGTCATAGCCATTCAATATTCCTTGACGGCTCTGTTCGTGGGGCTTATCGCCGTGGTGTTGTCCGACTTGATGCGCATGCAGATAGGCTTCCCCGGCAGTTTGGCGTTCATGGATGCCAGTACTTACTATCAGGCGATGACCATGCACGGCATGATCATGGTCATTTACTTGCTGACGGCGTTGTTTCTGGGAGGCTTCGGCAACTATCTGATCCCGTTGATGGTGGGGGCCCGTGACATGGTCTTCCCCTATGTCAACATGCTCAGCTACTGGTTCTACCTGGTGGCGGTCGTGGTGTTGCTCGCCAGTTTCTTTGTCCCTGGCGGCCCCACGGGTTCAGGCTGGACGCTCTACCCACCACAGTCCATTGCCCGGGGGACACCGGGGGTCGAGTGGGGCATTGTGCTGATGCTCGTCTCACTGGCGATTTTCATCGTCGCCGCCACCATGGGCGGGTTGAACTACGTCACCACGGTGTTGCAGGCGCGCACGCACGGCATGACATTGTTTCGCATGCCGCTCTCGGTATGGGGAATCTTCATGGCCTCGATCATGGCCTTGCTGGCCTTCCCGGCGTTGTTTGTCAGCGCGGTCATGATGCTGTTTGACAGGCTCTTGGGAACCAGCTTCTTTATGCCGGCAATGATCTCGCTGGGGCAGCAGCTCGATCACCAGGGTGGCAGCCCGATATTGTTCCAGCACCTGTTCTGGTTCTTCGGCCACCCGGAGGTCTACATCGTTGCGCTTCCTGCGTTTGGTCTGGTCTCCGACTTGATCAGCACCCATGCGCGTAAAAACATCTTCGGTTACCGAATGATGGTGTGGGCCATTATTGCGATTGGCGTACTCAGTTTTGTGGTCTGGGCGCACCATATGTATGTCAGCGGAATGAACCCGTATTTTGGCTTTTTTTTCGCCATCAGCACCTTGATCATCGCGGTGCCGACCGCACTGAAAGTCTACAACTGGGTGCTGACCCTGTGGCGGGGTGACATCCATCTGACCGTGCCTATGCTGTTTGCCCTGGCTTTTATCGTCACCTTCCTGGTCGGCGGTCTGACCGGGTTGTTTCTCGGCAATGTGATCGTGGATATTCCGCTGTCGGACACCTATTTCGTCGTTGCCCATTTTCATATGGTCATGGGTGTCGCACCGGTACTGGTGGTGTTCGGCGGCATTTATCACTGGTTTCCGAAAGTGACCGGGCGCATGACGAACGACACCTTGGGCAAGCTGCATTTCTGGATTACCTTTCTGGGCACCTACGCCATCTTCTTCCCCATGCACTACCTGGGTTTCCAGGGCATGCCACGGCGCTACTACGCCTATGAAAACTACGCGTTCATCCCGCAGTCGGCGCAAGAGTTGAATGCCTTCATTACGGTGGTCGCATTGACCGTCGGCGTTTCCCAGTTGCTGTTTGTGTTCAACCTGGCCTGGAGTGCATTTAAAGGCAAACCCGCAGGCAGTAATCCCTGGGGCGCGGCCAGCCTGGAATGGCAAACGCCGAACACCCCACCGGTACACGGTAACTGGGGAGCGAAGCTGCCGGTGGTGCATCGCTGGGCCTATGACTACAGCGTGCCGGGGATAGAACAGGATTTCGTGCCGCAAACGGTCTCCGCCGAGGAACTGGAGCAAATGCGGCAACTCAGTGCCGGAACCAGGATAGCGGACGTTAAAACATGAACAGACTGCTATTGAGAAACGCCGACGGCGCTGACCCCGGCGGCAGTTGGAATCGCGATCCTGAAGGTATTCAGGCCGCCGCTGATAGAAACCAGACTGCAAGAATAGGCCTGCGCCTGTTTCTGGCTGTGGTGAGCTCGTTATTCTTTCTCTTCCTGCTCGCCTTTATCGCCCGCTCACAAATGGCCGACTGGCTACCCCTGACAGAACCCTTGGCGCCGCTGGCCAATCCATGGCCCCTGTGGCTGAATTCGGCTTTTCTGGTGATCAGTTGCATCGCACTGCAGTGGTCGCGCATGGCTGCCCGAAAGGCTCGACTGGACGCAACGGTCATTGGTTTTGTATTGGGGGGCGTATTCGCAATTGCCTTTCTGGCGGGGCAACTCTGGGTCTGGCAGCGGTTTGTCGTCTGGGGCTACTTTGTCGCCAGCAATCCGGCCAACAGTTTCTTCTACCTGTTGACCGGTGTGCACGGGTTCCACCTGCTGGGCGGGTTGATTGCCTGGGGCAGAACCGTCGCCAAACTCCTGCGCCATGTGCCGTTGCCGCAACTCAGCGCCAGCGTAGAACTCTGTGCCATCTATTGGCATTACTTGTTGGGTCTTTGGTTCGTGCTGTTCGCGCTGCTGACCAGCACGCCGCAAACCTATGAAGCCATCGCCAGACTCTGCGGCCTGAGGTGAAAAGCCATGGCATCGCACCCACAAGCCCCAAGCGAGTCCAGTTCATCCAATCCACCAGGCTTGCCACCTGCCCCGGGATGGCAGGGCATCGCCAGCGACTGGGCCTCGGATAAGGAGGCTTTCAAGCAGGTCCCCTGGGGCAAGGCGATGATGTGGATATTCCTGCTCAGCGATACGTTTATATTCACCTGTTTTTTAACCGGCTACATGTCGGTACGCATGACCATCACTACCGCCTGGCCGAACCCCAGTGAAGTGTTCGCATTGACGATCGGCGGTAGAGAAATCCCGCTTATTCTGATCGCCATCATGACCTTTGTGCTGATCAGCAGCAGCGGCACCATGGCCATGGCCGTCAACTTCGCCTATCGCCGTGATCGTGCGAAAACCACTGCCCTGATGCTGGCGACCGCTGCCTTGGGTGTGACCTTCGTCAGCATGCAGGCATTTGAATGGAGCAAGCTCATCGCAGAAGGAGTGCGTCCCTGGGGGAACCCCATGGGGGCGGCGCAATTTGGTGCCAGCTTTTTCATGATTACCGGTTTTCACGGACTGCATGTGTCAATCGGCGCCATCTACCTCAGCATTGTGGCGATGAAAGTAATGCGGGGAGATTATGAGCGCTCCGGAAACTATCAGAACGTCGAGATAGCCGGGCTTTACTGGCACTTCGTGGATTTGGTGTGGGTGTTTATTTTTGCTTTCTTCTATTTATGGTAGAGGAGCACAGGTGATGGCACATGCGCAGGGTCAGCAACATCCAATCAGTTTGTATCTTAAAATCTGGGGGCTGTTATTCGTCCTCAGTACGCTGTCGTACCTGGTCGATTACTTCCACTTCCATGGCTACCTTCGTTGGGCCCTGATTATCACGTTCATGTTGTTGAAGGCAGGTCTGATTGTCTCCATCTTCATGCACATGGCCTGGGAACGGTTGGCCATGGTCTACGCCATTTTGGTGCCACCGTTGTGTTTGCTGGTGCTCGTCGGACTGATGGCCACCGAAGCAGATTATGTTTTCCTCAGCCGGGTCATTTTCTTTGGTCAATAACCTGCTTTGGATGGCCTTGAGTCTCCAGGGACTAACCCGATATCACTCGTTTGAATTGATGCCATTTGTGCTGCCAGGCTACGGTCCAGTGAGGGGCTGCCGCTCCCGTGCCGGCGATTTTCAGCATTGGATGATGTCCGATTACCTGGTCCAGGACCGATTCCTGATTCGGTTCAACATCCACGAAGAAGATATGTTTGCCTTCTTTTACCACCTGACTGAAATTGCGGAAGTGAGTGTTCGGGACCTGGAACCCAAAAAAACCGCCTTCCCAGATGCAGAAGCCCAAAATAACAATGGCAAGGAAGATAAAGGGCATCCAGCCTGCGGCGGATTCGGTCCAGCCCATCCAATAGGCGCCACCCAGAACCAGTGCTGCGAGGGGCAGACCGATCACCGCGCCAATCTCACCAGAGTGAACAGCATCTTGTTCCATTAACGAGTTAACCTCGTGGAGGTGATGTTGTTCAACATCAGCAACTTTTTCACTGAGCACATGAATCTGCTCGGAATTGATGCCGCTGGCTTCCAACTCATTTTCAACGGTTTCGAGATCGTTGAGATTGTCACTGATGTAATAGTGTCGATTCATGCCACACCTCCCATCCAGAGTTTGCTGTAGACCTCCTCTGTCCGGCAGCTGTTAACCGAAATTTGCAGTCGCTATCTGTACTGTTGAGAACGTTGCACACTTGATGCAATCTGACCGAAGTATAGCACTTGCCAACATGCGGACCGGTCGCTAGTTGATCTGCACAATGACCGGACCTTCCGTCACGATCGGCGGGTTCGAATGGATATGCGAGGTGTTTTTCTGAATCCACTCACGCGCAACTTTCAGGCTCGCATCACTGCCGGCCTTGTCCGTGCAAACAGTGATCGAAGTACCACCATCACCCGTATTCAGCAGTGTGTAGCTTATGAGGCCAGGTACTGTCCGCAAGGTCGCTTCGATGTCGACTTTGCGCTCCTCCATAAGCTCGAATAGCTGCTTGGCTCCAGCACCCAGGTAGGTTCTTATCACCGCATACATGGTCGTCTCCTTTGAGAGTACCGTCTTGATGCCAATACAGATCCGTTGATGTCCGCAATCCCCCCATGTTTCAGGTCGCCCTGATTCAATAAGCTTAGCCAAACGCTGGCGACAATCGACATGCAACGACCACCGGCCACATGTGGTCGGTTTCTGCCGGTCCGATCGAAGGCGAAACACGTGACTACGCTGGGCGTTTTGAAGACTGGCGAACACGATCTACATCGAAAATCTCGATAGGTTTAACCCACATTTCACTGTTTTTACGATAACGCCATGTCGCGATAATCCGC
Source organism: Pseudomonas sp. GM49 (assembly GCF_000282355.1). GTDB lineage: Bacteria > Pseudomonadota > Gammaproteobacteria > Pseudomonadales > Pseudomonadaceae > Aquipseudomonas. Next base: position 2,648 of record NZ_AKJL01000016.1, on the reverse strand, counting down.
CTTCAAAAGTGACGGGAAGGAAAGCGTGATGGCGAAGGAAGGAAGTTACACCGGTACAGCCAAGTGGCTGCATTGGGGCATGGCCCTGATCTGGTTGGGTGCCTGGGTCATTGGAATTGTGGCGACGCATTGGCGCGACGAACTCAATGCCCACCATGAACTCACCTACTTGCACAAGGCGATGGCCAGCACGCTGCTGTTTCTCATCGTCGTGCGTATCGCCTGGCGGTTGAGTCACCCGGCACCGGCGCTGCCGGATTCGATGAGCCCGACGATGAAGCGTGGTGCGCTGGTCGGGCATGTGCTGCTGTACGCCGTGGCCTTGATCGGGCTGCCGTTGTCCGGCTGGTACTGGAGCTCGGTCGCCGACAAACCCGTCATGGTGGCGGCGCTGTTCATGCTCCCTCCAATCGTTGACCCCGATCAGAGCCTGTACGATCTGGCAAAGTCGGTTCATACCTACATGGCGTGGTTGTGTGGCGCTCTGGTAGGTGGCCATCTACTGGTTGCGCTCAAGCATCACTTCGTTGAAAAGGATGATGTGCTCAAGGGCATGCTGCCCGCACGCAACCGCTGATTTTCCTGTCGTTTCATTATTGACGCAATTGCACCGGACTCACGCCCAGGCGTTGCCTGAAGGTGGTCGCCATGTGCGCCTGGGAATTGAAACCGCAGGCGTAGGCGATTTCAGCCAGTGTGGCGGTCGAATCGCGCATCAGGGCACGGGCCTTGGCGAGGCGTCGGTCGATCAGGTAACTGTGCGGGCTTTTGCCTGTGGCGTTTTTGAATGCCCGCATGAAATATCCTTCGGACAATCCAAGCAGGCCCGCCATCGCCGATACGCTCAACGGGCTATCGAGGCCCGCATCAATGAACTCATCGAGCAGGCGCATCCGGTTGCCCGTTATCCTGGCATGGGGCGCTGCCGACACGGCTTCGCTACCCGTCGTCCGCTCGGACAATGCCAGTGCCCAGGCCTCCCAGTCGTCCTCCACGCACGCGTGCAACAGCGCGGCGCGCATTCGCTGTGCGAGGGCAGTGGCCTGTTGATCGATGCGATTGTTGAAGGCGCGATCCCCGATCAACGCAACACCGTCTGTGCGCATCACCCGCAGGTATTCACCGCCCTTGGGCGATTCGGACAACACGTCACACCCGACGGGGATAAACGCCAGGCCGTTGGGCACGGCATCGAAAGGATGTACCCGGTCGCTACCGATAGCGTGCAGGCCTCGCTGGCTGTCGAAGGCAAAGCCGATTCCCGCCTGGGTCGCTACATATCGGGTCGCGTAGGCGCAACCGGGGAGCAATTCGATCGCCCAGGGGCCGGCCTCGATACGGCGGACCGGTTCGGACAGGAGCGATGGCGGCAGGCGATTTCGATGGCTCATGAACGCCATAGTAGTGAAGAGGGGGGACAAAAGTCAGGTCGGTTTTTTGAAAGCCGGAGTACTGCGCCCGTGTTCAGACTGTGCAAAATCTCAGGGAGATAACTCATGCACAGACTGACTCGCGACGATATCGAACAGGCGGCACGCAACGTTTATCAGGTCATGCCGGCCACCGCCCAGTACCCTTGGCCCTTGCTGGCTCAGCGGTTGGGTTGCACGGTGTGGGTCAAGCACGAAAATCACACGCCTACCGGTGCTTTCAAAATACGTGGCGGCATCACGTTCATGCACTGGCTTAAACACGAGCACCCAGGCACGAAGGGTATTGTCAGCGCTACCCGCGGCAACCATGGCCAGAGCCTGGCACTGGCGGCTGGCGCACTGGGTCTGAGGGCATTGATCGTAGTGCCGGAAGGTAACTCGGTAGAAAAGAACAACGCCATGCGCGGCTTTGGCGCTGAAGTGGTCGAGTATGGCCGCGATTTCGATGAGGCCCGTGAAGAGGCTGCACGCCTTGCGCACGTGCATGACCTCTTCCTGGTTCCGCCGTTTCACAGCGAGCTGGTCAAAGGCGTCGCCACTTATGCGCTGGAGCTGTTCAGCGCGGCGCCGGACCTGGATACCGTATATGTACCGATTGGCTGTGGATCGGGGATTTGTGGGGTGATCGCCGCCCGCGATGCGCTTGGCCTGAAAACCCGGGTGGTGGGCGTGGTTTCCACGGAAGCGGCGGCCGCACAGTTGTCGTTTGACACCGGAGTCCTGTGTGAAACCGCCTCGGCAACCACCTTTGCCGACGGTCTGGCCGTACGCAAGCCAGTGCCTGAAGCCTTTGCCGTCTACGCGGCAGGTGCGGCGCGGATCGTAGCGGTCAGTGATGCGCAGATTGCCGAGGCCATGCGCGTGTATTACACCGATACCCACAACCTCGCCGAAGGGGCCGGTGCGACGGCGCTGGCAGCGCTCATTTCGGAGCGTGAAGCCATGTCGGGAAGAAGGGTGGGGGTGATTCTGTCCGGTGGAAACGTCGACAGATCGGTGTATGCGCACGTGATTGCGTGAAGGGGGCCATGACCCTGGTCACATAAATTTGAAATGCACGGCGTTGCTCGACACAATCGCGCCCCGATCCGGCCAAAGGCGCCGGACGTTCGTGGTGAAAAGGGGCCGCAGTTGAACGAACAGACATTGTCCATGCGCCTGGAACGCGTGGCGGCACATGTGCCAGCCGGTGCGCGCCTGGCCGATATCGGCTCC
>NZ_AKJL01000015.1 GCF_000282355.1 Pseudomonas sp. GM49 | reverse complement strand
GCTGTCAGGCCGCCTTCGCGGGCAAGCCCGCTCCCACAGGGATTGTTGGTGTTCACACAATCTGTGTTTCACCTTGAACACTGTGGGAGCGGGCTTGCCCGCGAAGGGGCCTGTAGGCTCGCTAGAGAATTAACTCTCAGGCCAGAATGCCCGAATCCCCGCCACCCCTTGCGCGCCCGCAGCCCAAGCCTTCTCGACCTCTGCCGGGCCAACCCCACCAAGCAGGAACACCGGCTTGCTGAACCCTTCGATCAAGCCAGACGCTTGCTCCCAACCCAACGGCTCGGCGCCTGGGTGAGTCAGGGTGGGTTGAACCGGCGACAGGGTCACGAAATCCACCCCCATCTGTTCGGCCAGCGCCAGCTCTTGCGCGTTATGGCACGACGCCGCCAGCCAGCGCGATGCCGGTAGCGGTCGGCCAGCCGCTGCGTACTTGCGCAGCTGCGCCGAAGTAATGTGCCAACCCGCGGACGGGAAGTCGCCCAGCCATTCGAACGGCCCCTTGATCATCAACTGCGCCTTGCCGGCACACAGCCCCACCGCATCCACGGCCAGGTCGCGGTATTTCGGGTCGTAGCCGTTCGGTGCACGTAACTGGATCAGCTTGATGCCGCCGGCAATGGCCTTCTGAATACCACGCAGCAATGCCGGTGCTTCCAGATCTTCCGGCGTGATCAGGTATTGAGCGGGCAACTTCGCGGCCGCGACGATCGGCTGATTGGCCGCCGGAAACTCATAACCCGACAAGTCGCGGGGCGCCACCCAGGCCAGCGGTTGGCCTTCGGCGCCGTGAGGCTCGCCGGTAAACGACGAGACTTCCCAGACATCCAGCAACACCTGCTTGTCCGGGTAATCGTGCCGGATCTTGATCAACGGGCGCGCAGCGCCGACCACGATGCCCAGCTCTTCATGAAGTTCACGGGCCAGTGCGGTTTCGACCGACTCGTCGGCCTCGACCTTACCGCCTGGAAACTCCCACAAGCCGCCTTGGTGCTGTGAGTCGGCACGACGGGCGATCAGGATTTGGCCACTGCCATCGCGGATGACGGCGGCGGCGACATGGACTCGTTTCACTTTTCCAACTCCTCCAGTCCGGCCTTCTGCCAGGCCTTGAAAGCCGGCCATTGGTAGAGGGCTTCAACGTAGGCTTCGTCAGTTGCAGACAGCTTCACCTGATAGGTGCGCAAGCGCACGGCAATCGGTGCGAAAAACACGTCAGCCAGGGTTGCACGGCCAAACAGGTACGGCCCGGCTTCGGTCGCGGCAGCACGGCATTCGGCCCATAGCGCCGACATGCGTTCGATGTCGGCCTGAACGTCAGCCGGGACCGGCGACAAAGGGGCGTCATGGCTCAGGTCAAACGGCATGTTGCCGCGCATGGCGAAGAATCCGCTGTGCATCTGCGCACAGGCCGAGCGCGCCTGGGCACGGGCGGCGATGTCTTTCGGCCAGAGGCCGGCGGCCGGAAACTGTTCTGCCAGGTATTCGGCAATCGCCAGGGAGTCGGCGATGGTGCCGTGTTCGGTTTTCAACAGCGGGACCTTGCCGGTAGGCGAATGCTTGAGCAGACGATCGCGGGTGTCAGGCTGGTTCAGTTTGATCAGTTCTTCGGTGTAGGCAGCACCGGTCAGATCGAGCGCCAGGGCGCCGCGCAGGGACCAGGAAGAAAGCAGTTTGTCGCCGATGATCAGGTGCAGGCTCATATTCGGGACCTTTTGATGAGGGGGACAGGCCAAAATCTCTAGCGTCTGGTCATCCGTCATCGCGGGCAAGCCCGCTCCCACAGGTTCAGCGGCGTACACAATGGTTGTGTTCAACGCGGTCACTGTGGGAGCGAGCCTGCTCGCGATAGGGGCGACTCGGTCTTACGTACGGTACTCGGCGTTGATTTTCACGTACTCGTGGGACAGGTCGGTGGTCCAGATGGTTTCGCTGCAATCGCCACGACCGAGCTCGATACGAATGGTGATTTCTTCCTGCTGCATCACCGCCGCGCCCTGGGCTTCGGTGTAGGTCGCGGCGCGCGCGCCACGGCTGGCAATGCACACGTCACCGAGGAACACGTCGATCTTGCTCACGTCCAGGTTCGGCACACCGGCACGACCAACAGCGGCCAGGATACGGCCCCAGTTCGGGTCGGAAGCAAACAATGCGGTCTTGATCAGCGGCGAGTGAGCCACGGTGTAACCAACGTCCAGGCATTCCTGGTGATTGCCACCGCCGTTGACTTCAACGGTCACGAATTTGGTCGCGCCTTCGCCGTCGCGAACGATGGCCTGGGCCACGTCCATGCACACTTCGAACACCGCTTGCTTCAACTTGGCGAACAACTCGCCCTCGGCGCGGGTGATTTCCGGCAGCGCAGCCTGACCGGTGGCGATCAGCATGCAGCAGTCGTTGGTCGACGTATCACCATCGATGGTGATGCGGTTGAACGACTTGTTGGCGCCATCGAGCATCAGATTTTGCAGAACGTCGCGGGAAACCTTGGCGTCGGTGGCAATGTAGCCGAGCATGGTCGCCATGTTCGGTCGAATCATGCCGGCGCCTTTGCTGATGCCGGTAACGGTAATGGTCACACCGTCGTGCTGGAACTGACGGCTGGCACCTTTTGGCAGGGTGTCGGTGGTCATGATGCCGGTGGCGGCAGCTTCCCAGTTGTGGATCGACAGATCATCGAGGGCAGCCTGCAGCGCGCCTTCGATTTTCTCGACCGGCAGCGGCTCGCCAATCACACCGGTGGAGTACGGCAGCACCTGGCTGGCATCGACACCGGTCAGTTCCGCCAACCTTGCGCAGGTGCGCTCGGCGGCGGCCAAGCCAGGTTCGCCGGTGCCGGCGTTGGCATTGCCGGTGTTGGTCAGCAGGTAACGCACAGGGCCTTGCACGCGTTGCTTGGCCAGGATCACCGGAGCAGCGCAAAACGCGTTCAGGGTGAACACGCCGGCAACCGTGGAGCCTTCAACACAGCGCATGACCACAACATCCTTGCGCCCCGGGCGCTTGATACCGGCCGAGGCAATACCGAGTTCAAAACCGGCAACCGGGTGCAACGTTGGCAAAGGACCAAGACCAACAGCCATGAATGCGCTCCTTTATAGATGATGTCAGCACCGCTTCAGGAAAAACGGTGGTTCGAATGGTAAAACGCCGCGACGGCAGAAGCCGGTCGCGGCGCGGGTATTTCAGCGTTTGAAACGGGGTTTACTGAATCTGCCCGTGGCAATGCTTGAACTTCTTGCCCGAACCGCAATAGCACAGCTCGTTACGACCCAGCTTCTGCTCGTTGCGAACCGGCGCAGCAGCGAGGGCAACATCGACCTCTTCACCCAACACTTCCGGATGCTCCAGGCCTGGGGCTTCTTCATGCAGGAACTGCATGCGAGCGGCCAATGCCTCGGCTTCCTGACGCAGGCGCTGCTCTTCTTCGATCGGGTCTTCGCGGCGAACCTGAACGTGGGACAGCACACGGATCGAGTCGCGCTTGATTGAATCCAGCAACTCGGAGAACAGGGTGAACGACTCGCGCTTGTACTCCTGCTTCGGGTTCTTCTGGGCATAACCACGCAAGTGGATGCCGTGACGCAGGTGATCCATGGTCGACAGGTGGTCTTTCCACAGGTCGTCCAGTACGCGCAGAACGATTTGTTTCTCGAAGGTGCGCAGCGCTTCGGCGCCCGCCTGGTCTTCTTTCTCGTTGTACGCCGCGATCAGTTCCTGCATCAGTTTCTCGCGCAGGGTTTCTTCGTACAGGTGATCGTCTTCGTCGAGCCACTGCTGGATCGGCAGCGCCACACCGAAATCGCTCTGCAACGCAGCTTCCAGACCGGCCACGTCCCACTGCTCAGGCAGCGATTGCGGAGGAATGTGTGCGCTGACGGTGGCGCTGAGCACGTCCTGACGGAAGTCGGCGATGGTCTCACCGATGTTGTCGGCGGCCAGCAACGTGTTACGCATGTGATAGATCACTTTACGCTGTTCGTTGTTGACGTCGTCGAACTCGAGCAGTTGTTTGCGAATGTCGAAGTTGCGGCCTTCAACCTTGCGCTGGGCCTTTTCGATGGCGTTGGTCACCATGCGGTGCTCGATCGCTTCGCCGGGCTGCATGCCCAGGGCCTTCATGAAGTTCTTCACCCGGTCAGAGGCGAAGATGCGCATCAGGCTGTCTTCCAGCGACAGGTAGAAGCGGCTGGAACCGGCGTCGCCCTGACGACCGGCACGACCACGCAGCTGGTTGTCGATACGGCGCGATTCGTGACGCTCGGACGCAATCACCTGCAAACCACCCGATTCGAGCACTTGCTGGTGACGCTTCTGCCAGTCGGCCTTGATCTGGGCAATCTGCTCAGGGGTCGGGTTTTCCAGCGAAGCCACTTCCACTTCCCAGTTACCGCCCAACAGGATGTCGGTACCACGACCGGCCATGTTGGTAGCGATGGTCAGTGCACCCGGGCGACCGGCCTGGGCAATGATCTCGGCTTCCTTTTCGTGGAACTTGGCGTTCAGAACCTTGTGTTCGATGCCTTCCTTCACGAGCAGGCCGGACATGTGCTCGGAGGTTTCGATGGTGGCAGTACCGACCAGAACCGGACGGCCTGCGGCCATGCTTTCCTTGATGTCGGCCACGATTGCCGCGTATTTCTCGTCGGCGGTCAGGAACACCAGGTCGTTGTAGTCTTTACGGGCCAGCGGCTTGTTCGGTGGAATCACCATGACCTGCAGGCCATAGATCTGGTGGAACTCGAACGCTTCGGTGTCGGCCGTACCGGTCATGCCGGACAGCTTGTTGTACAGACGGAAGTAGTTCTGGAAGGTGGTCGATGCCAAGGTCTGGCTTTCGGCCTGGATGTTCAGGTTTTCCTTGGCTTCGATGGCCTGGTGCAGGCCTTCGGACAAGCGGCGGCCCGGCATGGTACGGCCGGTGTGCTCGTCGACCAGTACGACCTGACCGTCCTGCACGATGTATTCGACGTTGCGATTGAACAGTTTGTGCGCGCGCAGGCCGGCGTAAACGTGAGTCAGCAGGCTCAGGTTGTGGGCCGAGTACAGGCTCTCGCCTTCAGCCAGCAGGCCGATGCGGGTCAGCATTTCTTCAACGTACTGGTGACCGGCTTCGTTGAGTTCGACCTGACGACTCTTCTCGTCGATGGTGTAGTGACCGGCCTGGGTCACTTCGCCTTCGACTTCTTCGACGTGCAGCTTCAGCTGCGGGATCAGCTTGTTGACCTCGATGTACAGCTTGGAGCTGTCCTCGGCCTGACCGGAGATGATCAGCGGCGTACGGGCTTCGTCGATGAGGATGGAGTCGACTTCGTCGATCACGGCAAAATTGAGTTCGCGCTGGAATTTTTCTTCCATGCTGAACGCCATGTTGTCGCGCAGGTAATCGAAACCGAATTCGTTGTTGGTGCCGTAGGTGATGTCGGCGGCGTAGGCAGCGCGCTTCTCTTCCGGCGGCTGGAACGGCGTGACAACGCCGACCGTCAGGCCGAGGAATTCATACAGCGGGCGCATCCAGTTGGCGTCACGGCGGGCCAGGTAGTCGTTCACCGTCACAACGTGCACGCCGTTGCCGGACAACGCGTTCAGGTAAACGGCCAGTGTTGCCACCAGGGTCTTGCCTTCACCGGTGCGCATTTCCGCGATCATGCCTTCATGCAAGGTCATGCCGCCGATCAGCTGGACATCGAAGTGGCGCATGCCCATGACACGCTTGCCGGCTTCACGGGCGACCGCAAAGGCTTCTGGCAGCATTTTGTCGAGGGATTCCCCTTTGGCGATGCGGGCCTTGAACTCGCTGGTCTTGGCACGCAATTGATCGTCCGAAAGGGCCACCATTTGCTCTTCGAAGGCATTGACGAGTTGCACCGTCTTGAGCATGCGTTTGACTTCACGCTCGTTCTTGCTTCCAAAAAGTTTCTTTAACAAAGGCGCAAACATATCGGCAGGATCTTCCACACTAAAGGGATGGAGGGCGGCCCCGTGAGTCGCCCGTGCAGCCCTCATGGCCGCATGCGAACGAGCATTCTACCCGGAAACGATGGAGAGGAAAGTGGCGATATTCCACGATGCTGGCACAGCGCTTTGACGGGGCTCACTTAAAATAAGGGCGTTTTGCTCAACTTCAAGCCGTTCAAGGCAGAAGTTAGTTGTTGATTTAATGGGTAAAGCGCCCACAAAAGCAATGGGCGGGTGCATTCGGTGCTTTCTGCTACCATGGCGCCTCTGTTACTTCAGGTGTCTGATCATGGCATTTCGCCCACTTACGGCCAAAGTACCTGCCGTTCTACTACGCGAAGCCAAGCCGCTGAAAGCCATTCTCGGCCACGCACAACGCCTGGGTCATCTGCAACGATTGCTCGAAAGCCAATTGCAACCCGCCGCTCGCGAGCATTGCCACGTGGCTTCCTGGCGCGAAGGCAGTTTGTTACTGATTGTCACCGACGGTCATTGGGCCACCCGCCTGCGCTACCAGCAGAAGCGCCTGCAACGGCAACTGCAACTGTTCGACGAGTTTGCCAGCCTGACGCGAATCCTGTTCAAGGTGCAGCCGCCTACCGTCCAGCGGGGCGCGGCCGGGCACACCATGGATCTGTCGGATGATGCGGCCGCGACCATCCAGGCCACGGCCGACGGAATCAGCGACCCGAATCTGCGGGCAGCGCTGGAGCGACTGGCGGCGCACGCCAAGACCAAATCATGACACAGGCTCGCTCCTACACTGACTGTGTTCGCTCAAGCTAGCGGCGTTTGCTGCCACCCAGCAATGAGCCCATCAAGCCGCGTACCAACTGTCGGCCAAGCTGGTTCGCCGCCTGTTGCATCGCCGATTTCAGTGCCTTCCCTGCCGCTGTGCCGAGGAACTCTCCCGCCTGTTCGGTGAAACTCGGTTCCTGCTTGCCTTGCTCCGCCTCGGGCTCAGGTGCCAGTCCCTTGCGTCCCATCAGCACTTCATAGGCTGATTCACGATCGATCGGCTGGTCATAACGCCCTTTGAACGGTGAACCTGCGATCAACACCTTACGCTCGGCGTCGGTCAACGGCCCGATCCGCGATTGCGGCGGTGCTACCAGCACCCGCTGGACCATTTCCGGCGTGCCCTTTTCCTGCAGGGTGCCGACCAGCGCCTCGCCGATCCCGAGCTCGGTCAACACCGACAACGTATCGAACGCCGGATTCGGCCGGAAACCTTCGGCCACTGCGCGCAGGGACTTTTGCTCCTTGGCGGTGAACGCACGCAAGCCATGCTGGATGCGCAAGCCCAACTGCGCCAGTACATCATCCGGCAGGTCACCGGGTGACTGGGTGACGAAATACACACCCACGCCTTTTGAACGAATCAGCCTCACGACTTGTTCCAGACGGTCACGCAATGCCTGGGGCGTACCGTTGAACAGCAAGTGAGCCTCGTCGAAGAACAGCGCCAGCAACGGCTTTTCGGCATCGCCACGCTCTGGCAACTGTTCGAACAGCTCGGCCAGCAGCCACAACAGGAACGTCGCGTAGACTTTCGGCGCTTCATGCACCAGACGACTGGCATCCAGCAAATGAATGCGCCCGCGGCCATCAGCAGTGGGTTGGAGGATGTCTTCGAGTTGCAGCGCCGGCTCGCCGAACAGGGCCTCGGCGCCCTGTTGCTCCAGGGTCGCCAGACGCCGCAGCAATGCCTGACTGGAACCGGTGGTCATCAATGCCGCATCGTCGCCCAGCAACAGGGGGTTGTCCCGCAGGTAATTGAGCAACGCCTTCAGATCCTTCAGATCGAGCAACAACAGGCCTTCGCGGTCCGCTACCTTGAACGCAGCGTATAACGCCGACTGCTGACTATCGGTCAATTCCAGCAGACTGCCCAGCAGCAACGGCCCCATTTCACTCAAAGTCGTGCGCAATGGATGACCGGACTGACCGTGTACGTCCCACAACGTCACCGGATAAGCCTGAGGCTTGTGGTTGAGCCAGGGCATCCCGGCAATCCGCTCGGCGATCTTGCCCTGAGGGTTGCCCGCAGCGCCGAGGCCGCACAGGTCACCCTTGATGTCAGCGGCGAACACCGCCACGCCGGCATCGCTGAAGGCTTCGGCCATTCGTTGCAAAGTGACGGTCTTGCCGGTGCCGGTCGCGCCCGCGATCAAACCGTGGCGGTTCGCCAGGCGCATGGCCTGGGCAACCGGCAGCCCTTCGAGATCGGCGCCGATAACGAGTTGCAATGAGTCAGGCATTTTGTCACCCATGATTAATCTTTGGTCCTACACGGCCGATAGTGATAACGACAAAGCAGTCAGACACGATCTGGTCAGAAATTTCCCTAAGGAGAGTCGGAAAATTCACTTGCTTTCAACCTTGCCCGTTGTGCGCCCCTTTATAAAAGCACGCGCTGGACATTAAGACCTTAGCGGAACCCCAAGCCATGAACAAAAATCTGCGTTTCAGCCATAAAATCCTGCTTGCCGCCGCCCTCATTGTTATTGCCGCCTTCGCCTCATTCACGCTGTACAACGACTATTTGCAGCGCAACGCCATTCGCGAAGACCTGGAAAATTATCTTCAGGAAATGGGCGCAGTGACCGCCAACAATATCCAGACCTGGTTGAACGGGCGCAGCCTGCTGATTGAAAACCTGTCACAAACTGTCGCGCTCAATCCCGATGCTGACAACGTTTCCAGGCTGCTTGTACAAAAAGCCGTGACCTCGACCTTCATGGGCGCCTACCTCGGCAGCAAGGATGGCACTTTCATCATTCGCCCGGACAGCAAGATGCCCGATGGCTATGACCCGCGTGCACGCCCTTGGTACAAGAGCGCGCAAGGCAGCAGCGGTTCGGCTTTAACCGAACCTTATATCGATCTGGCCTCCGGCCAGCTGGTGATTTCCATTGTCGACAGCGTTATCAAGGACGGCCAGAGCATCGGCGTGGTCGGTGGCGACCTGAGTTTGCAAGTGATCGCTGACAGCCTTGGCACGCTGGATTTCGACGGCAAGGGTTATGCCTTCCTGGTCAGTTCCGACGGCAAGATCCTGGTACATCCCGACAAAGCGCTGGCGATGAAGACGCTCAAGGATGTCTACCCGCAAGACACGCCGGCCATCAGCAGCGCACTGAGCGAAATCCAGGTCGACGGCAAAACCCGCATCGTGACCTTCACCCCGATCAAAGGCTTGTCGTCGGTCAACTGGTACATAGCTCTGTCGGTCGACAAAGAAAAAGCCTACTCGATGCTCAGCGAATTCCGCACCTCCGCGGTGATTGCGACGATCATCGCCGTGGCCATCATCATCGCCCTGCTCGGCATGTTGATCCGCCTCCTGATCCAGCCTTTGCACGTCATGACCCGTGCCATGGCTGACATCGCCGACGGCGAAGGCGACCTGACCAAGCGCCTGACCATCCAGAACAACGACGAATTCGGAACCCTCGGCACCGCGTTCAACCGCTTCGTCGAGCGCATTCACGGCTCGATCCGCGAAGTATCCTCGGCGACCGGGCAAGTCAACGAAGTGGCGTTACGCGTGGTGGCCGCTTCCAACTCGTCGATGTTCAACTCCGATCAGCAAGCCTCGCGCACCAGCAGCGTTGCGGCCGCGATCAATCAGCTCGGCGCCGCCGCCCAGGAAATCGCCCGCAATGCGGCACAGGCCTCGAGCCAGGCCAGCGATGCCCGCAGCCTGGCTGAAGACGGCCAGCAAGTGGTCGACCGCAGTATCGTGGCGATGAATCAACTGTCGAGCATGCTGAGCGCATCGAGTACCAATATCGAATCGCTGAACAGCAAAACCGTGAACATCGGGCAGATCCTCGAAGTCATCACCAGCATTTCCCAACAAACCAACCTTCTGGCGCTCAACGCCGCGATTGAAGCCGCCCGCGCCGGTGAGGCCGGTCGCGGTTTTGCCGTGGTGGCGGACGAGGTGCGTAACCTGGCACACCGCACGCAGGAATCGGCGCAACAGGTACAAACCATGATCGAGGAGCTGCAAGTCGGCGCCCGGGAGTCGGTCAGCACCATGAGCGACAGCCAGCGCCACAGCCAGGACAGCGTGGAAATCGCCAACCTCGCGGGCGAACGCCTGAACAGCGTGACGCTGCGTATCGGTGAAATCGACGGCATGAACCAGTCGGTGGCCACTGCGACCGAGGAACAGACTGCGGTGGTGGAGTCGATCAACGTCGACATCACCGAGATCAACACGCTGAACCAGGAAGGTGTGGAAAACCTGCAATCGACGTTGCGCGCGTGCTCGGACCTTGAGCAGCAGGCGGCGCGGTTGAAGCAGTTGGTGGATAGTTTCAGGATCTGAGGCAACCTCACCAGCAGCTATCGCGAGCAAGCTCGCTCCCACAGTAGATCTCCAGTGCGACAAAGATCCCTGTGGGAGCGGGCTTGCCCGCGAAGGCGGCCTGTCAAACGATACATATCCCCGCTGACACCCCCACCCGCACAACCCCAACCGAACATCTATCCTTCATATAGGTCAACCAAGGGAGTACCGGGACAGGAGGATTGTTCATCGTGCATATCGCTGACATCACCATGTTCTACGCCCCTGCCAGCGGTGGCGTGCGCACTTACCTGGATGCCAAACACCGTCGTTTGGGGATCAAACCGGGCATTCGCCACAGTTTGCTGATTCCCGGATCTTCTTTTAGCGAACAGGATGGCATCTACACGGTTCCGGCACCCGCCCTGCCCTTCGGCAAGGGCTATCGCTTTCCTCTGCGCCTCGCGCCCTGGCGCAATGTCCTGCAAGACTTGCAACCCGATCTGATCGAAGTCGGCGACCCCTATCTCACCGCTTGGGCAGCGCTGGATGCACGGCGCCAACTCGATGTACCGGTCATCGGTTTCTATCACTCGGACCTGCCGCTGCTGGTCCGCAACCGCATGGGCAATTGGGTGACCAACAACGTCGAGGCTTATGTCAGCAAGCTCTACGGCAACTTCGACCGGGTCCTGGCGCCCAGTCGGGTCATGGCTGACAAGCTCACCGGGCTTGGGGTCAAGAATGTGTTTGTGCAACCGCTCGGCGTCGACCTGCAAACCTTCAATCCCGATGCCAAAGATCCCGGGCTGCGAGCCGAGCTGGGCCTGGATGAAAACACCCACCTATTGATCTTCGCCGGGCGCGGCGCCAAGGAAAAAAACCTGCCGGTGCTGCTCGACTGCATGAGTCGCCTGGGCCGTCGCTATCACCTGTTGCTGGTTGGCTCGTCGATGCCCACGGCCGTGCCGTCGAACGTGACGGTGATCGACGAGTTCTGCCCGGCTGCACAAGTTGCCCGCCTGATGGCCAGTGCCGATGCACTGTTGCACGCCGGCGATCAGGAAACCTTCGGCCTGGTGTTACTCGAAGCCATGGCCAGCGGCATTCCGGTGGTGGCTGTGGCCGCCGGGGCCTTCGAGGAAATCGTCACCGATGACTGCGGTGTGCTCTGCGCACCGAACAACCCCGCCGCAATGGCCACCGCCGTTCGAGAACTGTTCGGGTCGGGCAGCGCAGCGTTTGGCCAACAAGCACGATTGCATGTCGAACGGCATTACGCCTGGGATACGGTGGTCAACAGCTTGTTGCGCCACTACCACGCCGTGCTCGGCAGCCAATGGCCGTTGACAGCCAATGGTTGAGCCCATGAACAGCCCCGCTTTACTACTGGTACTGCACGACGTGGCACCGCCAACCTGGGCCGATTACCAGCCTTTTGTGCAGGCCGTCGACGCCTTGGGTGGCGTACCGATCACCTGGCTGGTGGTACCGGATTTCCACAAACACAACAACCTGGACGCCCATCCGCAATTTCGCCGCCAGCTCAGTACCAGGCTCGCCCGGGGTGACGAACTGGCGCTGCATGGTTACTTCCACTGCGACGACGGGCCGATGACCGGCAATCCCCGAGACTGGTTCATGCGTCGGGTCTACACCCATGAAGGCGAGTTTTACCGTTTGTCGCGAGAAGACGCCCTCGCCCGCCTGCGTTCGGGCATCGAGATGTTCGAACGTCATGACTGGCCGCTGGAAGGGTTCGTCGCCCCGGCCTGGCTGATGAGCCCGGGCACTCGCCAGGCATTGCGCCAATTGCCGCTGAGTTACACCAGCGACTCGCAGCATTTATACCGTTTGCCGGATTTCACCGCGATCGAGGCGCCGGGACTGGTATGGAGCGCGCGCAGTGCCTGGCGCCGGGGTGTATCGAAGCTCGTCAGCGACCGCCGTGAACAACGCTGGCAGCACGCCCCGGTGATTCGCCTGGGCCTGCACCCGGAGGACATGCGCCATGAGTTCTCGCGTCGATACTGGCTACAAACCCTCGAACGCCTGCTCGACAACGGCCGCGTTCCGATGACCAAGGCCCATTGGCTGGCGCTGCAAAACGACCTTGTGGGTCGTGCGGCATGAGTCGCGGACTGCTGTTGCTCGTCGGCCTGCTCGCGGCGGTGCTGATTCCATCACTGTTGGGCGGCAGCGAAACCTGGTCTCGGCTGACCGGTTTTCCGCTGCCGTGGTTGCTGATCATGTTCGGCATGATCCTGCTGTGTTGGGCAGTGAACACCCTGCGTTTGCGCCTGTTGCTGGGGGATCAATGCGACAAGGTCAACCGGCTCAGGAGCCTCGGCGTGGTGATGGCCGCCGAATTTGCCTACTGCGCCACGCCCGGCGGCAGCGGCGGGCCTCTGACGATCATGGCTTTGCTGGCGCGACACGGCGTGCGTCCGGCCAGGGGTAGTGCAGTGTTTGCCATGGACCAACTGAGCGATTTGCTGTTTTTCCTCTGCGCCCTGAGCGGGATTCTGATTTACGCACTGTTCCAGCACCTCAGCCAGCGCATGGAATGGATGCTGATGCTCAGCGCCGTCTCGCTGTTCGCCGGCCTGATCGTTTGCGTCATGGTGGCCCGGTATCACCGTTTATTGATTCGCCTGAGCGGCCGATGGCTCGCCCGAGTCAATGTCAAAGCGGCCACTCGAATGCGCTGGGCGCGCAAGCTCCTGCAGTTTCTGGCGGCGTTTACCGACACGTTGAAGTTGCCCGTGCAGACCTTGATCAAGGTATTCGCCCTGACCTGTGTGCATTGGGTCCTGCGCTACAGCGTGCTGTACCTGGCGTTGCGTGGGCTGGGCGCGGATTTGCAGTGGGCCTGGTGTTTTCTGGTCCAGATGCTGGCGCTGAGCGCCGGACAATTCAGCCTTCTGCCCGGTGGAGCCGGGGCGGCTGAACTGACGTCCGCTGCGCTGCTGGCGCCCATGGTCGGAAAATCCACGGCGGCAGCGGCGATTCTGATTTGGCGGGCAGTGACGTATTACTTCTACTTGCTGGTCGGTGGCCCGGTGTTCTTGCTGATGCTGGGTCGATCGCTGCTGATGAAGCTGATGAAACTCAGACAGGCTTAGGTTTGTCGTCGGGCGCCTGCTGCAACTGCTCCCACAACTGCGCGGCATCCGGAAACTCCGTGCCCGTTTCAGGCCCCATGTCATCCGGGTCGTAGCGGCTCAGGCAGCCCTCGCCCAGCGTGGCGGGAGCCTTGGAGGTGGCTTTATCCAGTGGATCGGCCATGGTCATGTCCTCAGTGCAGAAACGGCGAAGGGCCTGAAGCGATTGAACGCCCAGGCCCTTCGAATTTCAACTGCGCCGTACGTCTGTCAGAAGACAACGGTTTTATTGCCGTGGACCAGTACCCGGTCTTCCAGGTGATAACGCAGGCCACGGGCCAGCACCATCTTCTCGACATCACGGCCGAAACGCACCATGTCTTCGATGCTGTCGCTGTGGCTGACACGCACCACGTCCTGCTCGATGATCGGGCCGGCATCCAGCTCTTCGGTCACATAGTGACAAGTCGCGCCGATCAGCTTCACGCCACGCAGGGACGCCTGGTGATACGGCTTGGCACCGACGAACGACGGCAGGAAGCTGTGGTGAATGTTGATGACCTTGTGCGCGTATTCACTGCACAACTCGGGCGGCAGGATTTGCATGTAACGGGCAAGCACCACCACTTCGGCATCGTGCTGTTTGACCAGGCGCGAAACCTCGGCGAAGGCCGGTTGCTTGTCCTGCGGATTGACCGGGACGTGGTAGTACGGAATACCGTGCCACTCCACCATGCTGCGCAAGTCATCATGGTTGGAAATCACACAGGAAATTTCGCAGTCCAGTTCATCGCTGTGCCAGCGGTGCAGCAAGTCGGCCAGGCAGTGCGACTCACGACTGGCCATCAGGACCACGCGTTTCTTTTGTTCGGTATCGGTGATGCGCCAGTCCATCGAGAACTCTTCGGCGATCGGGGCAAAGGCTTCGCGAAACGCTTCGATACCAAATGGCAGGGAGTCGGCACGGATTTCGTGACGCATGAAGAACCAGCCACTGAGATTGTCCGAGTGATGGCTCGCTTCAGTGATCCAGCCGTTGTGTGATGCCAGAAAGTTACTGACTTTGGCAACGATGCCAACACGGTCCGGGCAAGAAATCACCAGACGAAAAGTGCGCATGAGGGGGAAACTCCAGAACTTCGCAAAGGCCGCCATTCTAGCGATTACGCAGCAAAACTGCAGTATTGTTGACGTTTCGCCTTGCCGGAAGGTCGGTGCGGCAGGGCGGACAGCACCGCTGCCAGTTCGCCCGGATGCTCTAGCGGTGCCAGTCATTTGTTAATTTATGTATATCTGTCAGACCCGGACCACACTTACAACTGCATTACCAATGTGCGCCGAAACCACAGCAATTAAATTAAATAAAGTTGGCTTAAATGTTTACTTGATGAAACACCGTGACTATTATTGCCGCATTGTCACCTGCCATCCAGCGCACAACATAAGGTAGTCCACATGTCCTTGATCAACGAATATCGCGCCACCGAAGAAGCTATCAAAGAGCTGCAAGCCCGTTTGAAGAACCTGTCCCAAGACGACAAACTGCAAACCGAGCTGGAATTTGAAGGCAAACTGCGCACCCTGATGGGTGAATACTCCAAGTCCCTGCGTGACATCATCGCGCTGCTGGATCCAGAATCCAAAACCAAGGCACCACGCGGCGGCGCAGTGAAAACTACCGGCACCAAGCGTGCTCGCAAAGTTAAACAATACAAAAACCCGCACAACGGTGAAGTCATCGAAACCAAAGGTGGCAACCACAAGACTCTGAAAGAGTGGAAAGCCAAGTGGGGCGGTGACGTGGTGGAAGGCTGGGCTACCCTGCTGGGCTAAGCCTCAGAGCTTGTCGCAGACGGAACCGTGACAAAAAATAACGCCAGCAAATGCTGGCGTTATTTTTTACGGGGTATTTAAGCCCAGGCATGTTCGATTTCAAAGACACAAACGCTGGCGCAGTCCCTGGACATAATCCTGCCACTCACTGAGTACCCCCTGCTGAAACGGAGTAGCACTAACGCTCAACTGGGCCGCGGCTTCTACAAAACTTTCAAGGGTATTTGGCGCCCCCCACCCGGGTTCTGACAAACGTTTCTGACAGAATATTCGCCAGCGTTCCTGCTCTTCGGGATTCAACGTATCGGGAAAGTTGCGTGCGCGATATCGAAACAGCAATTCAGGCAAACGTTCGTCATCGAAAGGCCACTGCTCTTGTGCCAATTGCATCGGGTCAACGGTTCTGACTTGTTCACACAATCGCCGATCCCGATCACCGATAAATCCATCATATAACTGCTGCTCCGGATCCTGGCTCGGGGAAAAATCTTCGCGGGCATAAATCGCCAGGATTTTATCCAGCCAAACTTTCTGCGCGTCATTTAGCCGCAACACCCGCTGCTGATACAGCGTCATATCCAGCCCCAGACGCTGCTGATCTTCTTGACGAAGTACGGACAACGGTGCCACTACCGGGCACTTGTTGATGTGAATCAGCTTCAACGGCACCGGCAACTCCCCCTCGGCCAGTTCGTCGCGGCGGGTATACAAGCGCTGACGCAAGCTTTCGGCATCCAGGTCGATCAGGCCCTGGGGATCGAGGTGCAGGTCACAGACAATCAGGGCGTTCTTGTTGCGCGGGTGCCAGGCCAGCGGCAACACCACACCCACATAGCTGCGCGCGGCCGAAAAACGCCCGGATACATGCACCAGCGGTTGCAGCAGGCGTATCTGGTCCATGACTTTTTGCTTGCTGCGCAACTGAAACAGCCAATCGTACAGCTTTGGCTGTTTTTCCCGTATCAGGCGTGCCAGGGCGATCGTCGCGCGAACGTCCGACAGCGCTTCGTGGGCATTGCCATGATCGATGCCATTGGCAGCGGTCAGGCGTTCGAGCTTGAGCGTGACCCGCCCCTCGTCATCGGTCGGCCAGACCATGCCATCGGGGCGCAAGGCATAGGCGGCGCGCACCACATCGATCAGGTCCCAACGGCTGTTGCCGCCCTGCCACTCCCGCGCATAAGGGTCGAAAAAATTGCGGTACAGGCTGTAGCGGGTCATCTCGTCGTCGAAACGCAAGGTGTTATACCCCGCGCCACAGGTACCGGGCGCCGCGAGCTGGGCATGCACCCGGGTCATGAAATCGGCTTCGCTCAAGCCCTGCGCCTGCAGTTGCCCGGGCGTGATTCCCGTGATCGCACAAGCGGCCGGATGCGGCAGGATATCGTCACTGGGTTGGCAATAAAGATTGACCGGCTCGTCGATTTCATTGAGATCGAAGTCGGTGCGCAGGCCGGCCATTTGCAACGGACGGTCGCAACGGGGATTGATGCCAGTGGTTTCGTAGTCGTACCAGAAGATGGAGGTCACGGGCGATTCCTGAACTGAAGATCGGCAAAGTCTAGGCGTTCACCTCCCGCCCCGGCCAGTAGTCTGTCATTCAAGCACCTTGCGCGGCTCGCCCGGCCATACACAGTTATGTCGTTTCCCTGCGCATTGGCTGCTAGCATCGGATAGACAGAGAATCCCGATCCAGGCCACATCATCAGGTTGCCCATGCTCGAGACCACAGCACAGCCAGGGAATGCGCCGCTGTCACCGCCACTGGATACGCGGTATCACGTCGAAACGCCGGAGGGCGTCGACCTGCCGCTGCGCCCGGCCGGGTTGATGGTCCGTGCGCTGGCGTTCGTCATCGATCTTGGTTTGCGCGGCCTGGTCCTCGGTGTGCTGTTCATTGCGCTGGCGATGCTCGGCAAATTGGGCGCCGGGCTCGGATCGATCCTGCTGTTCGGGGTGAGCTGGTGGTACATGGTGCTGTTCGAGGTGCTCAATCAGGGTCGTTCGCCGGGCAAGCTATGGATGGGGCTACGAGTGGTGCACGACGATGGCACCCCGGTCGGCTGGTCCGCTTCGCTGCTGCGCAACCTGCTGCGCGTTGTCGACCTGTTACCCTTCGGTTACTTCCTCGGGGCCATCAGCTGCCTGCAACACCCCCACTTCAAGCGCCTTGGCGATATCGCCGCCGGGACCCTGGTGATCTACCGCGAACGCTCGCACACCCGCCCCGAACTCCCCGAAGCCCAGCCCCGCCGTACGGCATTTGTCCTGACGCTCAGCGAGCAACGGGCCATCCTCGGGTTTGCCGAGCGCCAGGGTGAACTCTCCCAGGCGCGGGTCGATGAACTCGCTGCGATCGTCACCCAACCGTTGCAAGTCACGGCCCCGCAGGCGGTGACCGAGCTCAACGGCATCGCTCGCGGCTTGTTGGGGCCGCCATGAAACAAAGCCTTTTTGAAAACCGGCACAAGGCCGAATGGGAACAGTTCGCTCGCCTGCTCGAGCAATTGGAGCACGACAGGAAAGCCACCGGGGTCGGCAATTTCCCGAGGGACTACCGCCGTCTCTGCCAACACCTGGCACTGGCCAGGGAGCGTGGCTACAGCAGTTTTCTGATCGACTCCCTGCAGCAACAGGTGCTGCGCGGGCACCAACAGCTTTACCGTCATCGCAGCCGTCTGGGGGCCAATGTGCTGGCATTCATCCTGGCCGACTTTCCGCGACTGGTGCGCGAACAGTGGCGTTTCGTACTCGCCGCCAGCCTGATGTTTTTTGGCAGCCTGGCCGGCTTCGCGCTGCTGGTGTACCTGTACCCGGACCTGGTCTACAACCTGATCCCCGCCAAGCAGGTCAGTGAAATGCAAAGCATGTACGACCCCGTTGCCGGTCACCTCGGGCGCACGGCGGAACGAGCCGCCAGCGAGGACTGGGCGATGTTCGGCTACTACATCATGCACAACATCGGCATTGCCTTTCAGACCTTTGCCAGCGGTTTGCTGCTTGGTTTGGGCAGTGTGTTTTTCCTGATCTTCAACGGTCTGATGATCGGTGCAGTGGCCGGCCACCTGACTTACATCGGCTACGGGCAAACCTTTTGGTCATTCGTGATCGGCCACGGCGCTTTCGAACTCAGCGCCATCGCCCTGGCCGGTGCCGCCGGCCTGAAGCTGGGCTGGGCGTTGATCGCCCCGGGCCGCCTGCCACGCGCCGAGGCCTTGCGCCTGGCAGCGCGCAAGAGTGCGCTGCTGATCTGCGGCGTCATTCTGTTTCTGTTGATCTCGGCATTTATCGAAGCCTACTGGTCGTCAATGACTCACCCGTCGCACCAGACCAAGTACCTGGTCGGCGCGGCGCTCTGGTTGCTGGTGGGGGTTTATCTCGTATTTGCCGGACGTCACCGCCATGCGCCTGAGTGACGCCACGGTGGTGATTCGCCCACGCCCGACCTGGGAAGCCATGGACCTCGGGGTGCTCCTGAGCCAGCGCCACCGACGCCTGTTGATGACCAGTTGGGCCATGGTCACCTTGCCGGTTTTCGCGCTGCTCAGTTGGGGATTCCGGGATTCGCCCTCTCTCGCCGTGTTCATTTTCTGGTGGCTGAAGCCGGCGTTCGAACGCCTGCCCTTGTACATCCTGTCCAAAGCCATGTTCGGTGAAACGCCGACGCTCAAGCAGGCCCTCTATCAATGGCCACGATTGCTCAAGCCACAACTGCTGGCCAGCCTGACCTGGCGCCGCCTGAGCCTGCACCGCAGCTTCCTGATGCCGGTGATGCAACTGGAAGGCCTGGACGGGCGCGCGCGACAGCAGCGTTTGCACGTATTGCTGCAGCGAGACGCTGGCGCGGCGCGATGGCTGACGATCATCGGTGCGCATCTCGAAGGTGCGTTGTGGATCGGCTTGATGGTGCTGTTCTATCTGCTCCTGCCACAACAGGTCGTGCTCGACTGGAGGTGGCAGTCGCTGATTTCTGCGGCCACCCAGGACGGGCGCTGGTTGGAACACCTGACCAACGCGTTTTATGCCTTGGTACTGGTGGTCTGGGAACCGGTCTATGTCGCCTGCGGTTTCAGCCTTTACCTGAACCGGCGCACCGTTCTGGAGGCCTGGGATATCGAACTGGTGTTCCGCTGGATGCGCCAGCGTCTCTTCAGTGCAGGTGCTGTCCTGTTGATCGCCGTGATAGTGCTGATGCCGACCACACACAGCGTGTGGGCCGCCGAACCCGCCATTTCGCCCGACAGCCCGCGCCTGCTGGGCCAGCCCCTGAACAGCCAGGCCTCCAGGGACAACATCAAGGCAATCCTCGAACAGCCACCCTTCAAGAACCGGGAAACGGTGACACGCTACCGTTTGGGCGAAGACAAACCGGGCGCCGGAGCCCCGACACCGCAATGGCGGAAGGCCCTGTTGAAGCTGTTTGAGCGGCAGCACTTCGGGGCCTTGGCGACACTGATTGAAATCGTACTGTGGGGCACGGTCGTCGCAGCCATCGGCCTGTTGATCTGGCGCTATCGCGACTGGTTGCAGGCGTTCGTCAGCCGACGACCGGCACTCAATGTCAAAACCACACGGCCGTTACCGCAGCAGGCATTCGGCCTGGACCTCAAACCCGAGTCCCTGCCTGCGGACATTGCCGCCAACGCAGAAAGCCTCTGGCAGACCCACCCGCGCGAAGCGCTCGGCTTGCTCTATCGCGCCCTGCTCAGCCGCCTGGTGCACGACTTCAACATCGCGCTCAAAGCCGCCGACACCGAAGGTCAGGTTCTTCGGCGTGTCGAACTGTTACAGCAACCGGCCTTGCTGGCCTACAGCACAAACCTGACCGGGCACTGGCAAAACATGGCTTACGGTCATCGCCTGCCGCCCGATCATGTACAACAGCAATTGTGTAACGGCTGGCGTGTATTGTTCGGCCCCGGGGCCGCCCGTTGAGTCGGCGCTGGGGGACGATAGCCGTGGCGTTGATCGCCGTGTCGGTGGTTGCGCTGAGCGTTTATCTGTACCTCAAGGTTATCCCTTACCAAACCGTAATCGACCACGGTCCCTCCCCCGAAGCCAAGGCCAACCCTTATCTGGCGGCGGAGCTCTTTCTGCGCAAGCAAGGCCTGAGCGTCGAGCACGCCAATGACCTCGACATCCTGCCCGGTCTCGACCCGCGTCGACGCAGCCTGCTGTTGCTCGGGGACCACAACAACATGACCCCACGACAGATCGACCAGGTAATGAACTGGTCCCGGGCCGGTGGGCGGCTCCTGTTCGTCGCCGAGTCACTGTGGAATAAAAAACTCGGCCACAGCAAAGACCTGCTGCTCGATCGGGTGCAACTGCACCAGTCCCTGAGCAAAGACCTCAAGGAACCGCCGCCCAATGTCGGCGACGATCCTTTCCCGCTACTGACCAAGCTCTATCTGGAAAACGAAGACGCCCCGGCCTATGCCGGTTTCAATACCGCGTTCCATCTCGAAGACCCGAAAAACCTCGCCCAGGCCTGGGCCAACAGCGCCAGGGCCACGCACATGATGCAACTCAGCCACGGGCGCGGCTCGATCACCGTGGTCACCGATGCCGACTTGTGGAAAACCCCGGCCATTGGCCAGTTCGACAATGCCTGGCTGCTCTGGTACCTGACTGCCGATACCCGCGTGACGCTGATTTTCAATGCCGATCACGACAACCTGCCGACCTTGCTGCTGCGCAATTTTCCCCAGGCGCTGGTCGCGTTGCTCGCTTTGATCGGCCTTGGTTTCTGGCACGTTGGCGTGCGTCAGGGACCATTGCTGGAGCCGGCACCGAAAGCACGCCGGCAATTGCAGGAGCACCTGCGTGCCAGTGCCGACTTCCTGTTGCGCCGCAACGGTCAGGCCGGTCTGCTGCAAGCCTTGCAGCAAGACATCCTTCGACGGGTGCGGCGTCGCCATCCCGGTTTTGAACAACTCGGCGTTGCCGAACAATGGCTGGTGCTCGCGCGCCTGACCGGCCAACCC
This sequence comes from Pseudomonas sp. GM49, assembly GCF_000282355.1. GTDB lineage: Bacteria > Pseudomonadota > Gammaproteobacteria > Pseudomonadales > Pseudomonadaceae > Aquipseudomonas. The sequence continues at coordinate 40,684 of NZ_AKJL01000015.1, read as the reverse complement.
ACACGCGCCATCAGCCAGGCCATGAGCCCGCGACCGAAGCAACGGCTTTCCAGCGTTGAATTCAGCCGTCAGGTCGCCCACCTGCAATCCTTGAGGAACGCCCTATGAGTCAACCCATCGAGCCTGACGCAGCGAGCCATGCCGCTCAACAACGTCAGCGTGCCAGCCACCTGGCCCAGGCCGTACGCCTTGAATTGCAAAAAGCATTGATCGGCCAGGACAGTGTGATCGACGACGTGCTGACGGCGCTGATCGCTGGTGGCCATGTATTGCTGGAAGGCGTACCGGGCCTGGGCAAGACCCTGCTGGTACGCGCCCTCGCCCGCTGTTTCGGCGGCGAATTCGCGCGCATCCAGTTCACCCCGGACCTGATGCCCAGCGACGTTACCGGGCATGCGGTGTATGACTTGCAGACCGAGCAATTCAAACTGCGCAAAGGCCCGTTGTTCACCAATCTGTTGCTGGCCGACGAGATCAACCGTGCCCCGGCGAAAACCCAGGCGGCGCTGCTCGAAGCCATGCAGGAGCGGCAAGTCACCCTCGAAGGCCGCCCATTGCCCATTACGCAACCGTTCATGGTGCTCGCCACGCAAAACCCGATCGAACAGGAAGGCACTTACCCGCTGCCGGAAGCCGAGCTGGATCGCTTCATGCTCAAGGTGCGCATGGATTATCCCGACGCCGGGCAAGAGCTGAACATGGTGCGTCAGGTCAACCGCTCGACCCGGGCCGACATGCTTGATGTACAACCGCTGCGTGCGCTGTTGCAGGCCAAGGACGTGCTGGCCTTGCAACGCATCGCCAGCGACTTGCCACTGGACGATCAAGTGCTCGATTACGCCGTGCGCCTGGCCCGCACTACACGCAGCTGGCCGGGCCTGATCCTCGGTGCCGGACCGCGTGCCTCCATCGCGCTGGTGCGTTGCGGCCGGGCCAGGGCGCTGCTGCGCGGTGGCGAATTCGTGATTCCGGATGACATCAAGGGTTGCGCCCTGGCCGTGCTGCGCCATCGTGTGCGCATCGCGCCGGAACTGGACATCGAAGGGCTGGACGTCGATCAGGTGCTCCAGCAGTTGCTCGACCAAGTGCCGGCGCCGCGCCTGTGAAACCCTCGCGCCTGATGCTCGCCTGGCTGTTGATCCTGCTGGTCTGCGGCATTGTATCGGGCACTTTGCGGGCATTGGAGTTCGCGGTTCCGGCGAATCTCATGGCGATCAACTGGGGGTTGCTCCTGGCGCTGCTGGCCCTGGCCCTGCTGGACGCTGCTCGCGTGAAGCGCCTGCCTTCGCCCCGGCTGAAACGCCAGGTGCCCGGCAGCCTGGCGCTGGGTCGATGGAGCGAAGTGCAACTGACTGTCGAACACGATTTTACACAAGCGCTGAACATACAAGTCTTCGATCACGTACCACCGGGCCTGAGCTTCGAAAACCTGCCGCTGACGGTCGAACTGCAACCCGGTCAGCACAGCCTGGCCGGTTATCGCCTGCGTCCGCTCAAGCGTGGCCACTTCAGCTTCGAACACTGCGAAATCAACCTGCCAAGTCCCTTGGGGCTCTGGTCTGACAGACGCTTGCTCGACCTGCCCGATGCCACCCGCGTCTATCCCGATTTCGCCCGCCTCTATGAAGGGCAGTTGCTGGCTGTGGACAACTGGCTCAGCCAGCTCGGTGTACGCCAGAAGCAACGACGGGGCCTGGGCCTGGAATTCCATCAATTGCGCGAATTTCGTGAGGGCGACAGTCTGCGCCAGATCGACTGGAAAGCCACCGCCCGTCAACGCACGCCGATTGCCCGGGAGTATCAGGACGAGCGCGACCAGCAGATCATCTTCATGCTTGATTGCGGCCGACACATGCGCAGCCAGGACGATGAGCTGTCGCACTTCGACCATGCGCTCAATGCCTGTTTGCTGCTCAGCTACGTCGCCCTACGTCAGGGCGACGCGGTGGGCCTGAGCACCTTCGCCAACGAACAGCCGCGCTATCTTGCGCCGGTAAAAGGCACCAGCCATCTCAACACCTTGCTCAACACCGTCTATGACTTGAACAGCAGCCAACGCAGCGCCGACTATCAGGCCGCCGCAACGCAACTGCTGGCACGGCAAAAGCGCCGGGCACTGGTGGTGCTGGTGACCAACCTGCGCGAAGAGGACGACGATGAGTTGCTCTCGGCGGTCAAGCGCCTGAGCCAGCAGCACCAAGTGCTGGTCGCAAGCCTGCGCGAAGACGTGCTCGACACTTTACGCCAGACACCGGTACAGACCTTGCCCGAAGCACTGGCCTATTGCGGGACCGTGGATTACCTGAATGCACGCGCTGAACTCCATGAACGCTTGAACGCCCATGGAGTGCCGGTGATGGATGCGCGGCCCGGTGAGCTGGGGGCCAAGTTGGTGACCCAGTACCTGGGCTGGAAAAGAACTGGACTCTGAGCCTGAGCAATCACTCACAGCCGGTTTTGCAGTGATCTCATGCCGAAGCCGGCAACGTCTGAAAACTGAAATACTGCTTCAGCGCCCCCACCAACTGCTGATATTCCGGAGGAGCCCGTTGCAGGCTGAAGCCGGCGTCATAGTGGTGAGGGGTTGCGTCTTCATGACACCACAGGCAACAGGCCTGCAGGTCGATGATCCGCTGGCCACCTTCGCTGGCGGGAATTTTCAGGCGCAGGTTGAAGTCCGCGCCGATCATCATCGGCAGCTGGCTGATCAGCATCAGCCCGTCTTCGGAGACATTGCCCAGATAGCCTATGGGTTTGCCGGTGATGCTGTTGAACACTTTCAGGAAGGACGGCAGTTGATGCCGCTCGATTCGGCGGTCGGTAAACATGTGCAATTTCGCTATGCAAGGCTCTTAAGCAGAGCCGCACTACTGCTTCGGAACGGGTACGCATCAAGTCTTTGCCCGCTCTCCCCGCTCCCGGTGCGCCAGTCCTGACAGCGCTGAGTCCTGCTTGTGCCGGTCACAGGTGTTGCCCCGGTTCAGAGGCAAGGCTCTAAAACCGGTTCTCTGGACTATAGCTCACCACCGCCGGTGATCCAGCGATCAGAAGGTTACTGCCATCAGAACTGCGTCGGTTTAACGGCCGCTGCACTGCGCGTCGGATAGTGGCCCAGGCTCTGCAGGGTTTCAATGCGGGCATGGGCGCGGTAGGCATACTCGCTCTGTGGATAGGACGCCATGATGAACTGATAGGTCTTGGCCGCGTCGATAAACATCTTCTGTCGCTCCAGGCACAGGCCACGCATCATCGACACTTCCGGCCACACGTAAGGCCGCGCGCGGCTGTCGCGTTCGACCTTGGACAGTTCAAGCATCACCTGCTCGCAATTGCCCCGGTCATAGGCGCTGTAGGCATTGTTCAAATGATGGTTCATCGACCAACGGGTGCAGCCCGTGACGCTGAGGGCGCTGACGGCTAGGGCGGCAATGAGCACGAATCGCATGGGGGGATCTCCTGTCTTGAACCCTGTATCGACCCGTGGTCGGAAATCTTCAGGCTGCGGATGCAAAGTTGTGGAGTTCAATAAAGAAAGCGATAAGTAGTGCATTCGAACAATGACTACAACTTCGGAGCATAGTAGCCTCACTCAGCGCTTGAACTCAGGAGTCTTTGCATGTCCGTCCGTCGTACCAAAATCGTCGCCACCCTTGGCCCGGCCAGTAACTCGCCGGAAGTTCTCGAACAGCTGATTCTGGCTGGCCTGGACGTCGCCCGCCTGAACTTCTCCCACGGCACCCCCGACGAGCACAAGGCTCGCGCGAAGCTGGTGCGTGACCTTGCCGCCAAGCACGGCCGCTTCGTCGCCCTGCTGGGTGACCTGCAAGGCCCGAAAATCCGTATCGCCAAATTCACCAACAAGAAGATCGAGCTGAAGATCGGTGATCAATTCACCTTCTCCACCAGCCATCCTCTGACCGAAGGCAACCAGCAAGTGGTCGGCATCGACTACCCGGACCTGGTCAAGGACTGCGGCGTGGGCGACGAGCTGCTGCTCGACGACGGTCGCGTGGTGATGCGCGTCGATACCGCCACCGCCACCGAATTGAACTGCACCGTGACCATCGGCGGCCCGCTGTCCGACCATAAAGGCATCAACCGTCGCGGTGGCGGCCTGACTGCTCCGGCCCTGACTGAAAAAGACAAGGCTGACATCAAGCTCGCTGCGGAAATGGAAGTCGACTACCTCGCGGTATCCTTCCCGCGTGACGCCGCCGACATGGAATACGCCCGTCAACTGCGCGACGAAGCCGGCGGCACTGCCTGGCTGGTGGCGAAGATCGAACGCGCCGAAGCCGTGGCCGATGACGAAACCCTCGACGGCCTGATCAAGGCGTCCGACGCTGTGATGGTTGCCCGTGGTGACCTGGGTGTGGAAATCGGCGACGCCGAACTGGTGGGCATCCAGAAGAAGATCATTCTGCACGCACGCCGCCACAACAAGGCGGTGATCGTCGCGACCCAGATGATGGAGTCGATGATCCAGAACCCGATGCCAACCCGCGCCGAAGTGTCCGACGTAGCCAACGCAGTGCTCGACTACACCGACGCCGTGATGCTCTCGGCCGAAAGTGCTGCCGGCCTGTACCCGCTGGAAGCCGTTCAGGCCATGGCGCGTATCTGCATCGGTGCCGAAAAGCACCCGACCAGCAAGACCTCCAGCCACCGCATCGGCAAAGAGTTCGAGCGCTGCGACGAAAGCATCGCACTGGCAACCATGTACACCGCCAACCACTTCCCGGGCGTGAAGGCGATCATCGCCCTGACCGAAAGTGGCTACACCCCGCTGATCATGTCGCGTATCCGTTCCTCGGTGCCGATCTACGCGTTCACCCCACACCGCGAAGCCCAGGCTCGCGCGGCGATGTTCCGTGGCGTGTACACCATCCCGTTCGATCCGGCCTCGCTGGCGCCGAACGAAGTCAGCCAGAAGGCGATCGACGAACTGGTCAAGCGCGGCGTGGTCGAGAAAGGCGACTGGGTCATCCTGACCAAGGGCGACAGCTACCACACCACCGGCGGCACCAACGGCATGAAGATCCTGCACGTTGGCGATCCGATGGTCTGAGTGACCGCTCGCTGAAAAACAAAAGCCCTGCCATGTGAATGGCGGGGCTTTTTGCTTTCTGATCCATTTTTTGTGTTGCCTGATCCGGCCCCTTCGCGAGCAAGCTCGCTCCCACAGTTTTTGCGGTGAATCCCAATCCCTGTGGGAGCGAGCTTGCTCGCGATGGGGCCAGCCCAGTCAGCGAAAGATTCAATGCCGCTTGATAAACCCGGTCAACTCCGCCAACGCCTCCGGCGAACGCAGCCGCTGGGTGAACAACGCCCCCTCCTCTTCTATTACCTTGCGCAGCAGCTCCCGGTCCGGCGCTCTCATCAGTTGCTTGCTGATGCGCACCGCTTCCGGCGGCAGCGACTCAAAACGCAAGGCCATCTCCCGCCCCTTGGCCAGGGCCTCTTCGCCACTGCCCAGGGCTTCATTGGCAATGCCCCACGCAGCCGCCTGTTCACCGCTGAAGCCCTCGCCCAGCAGCAACAACTCCGCCGCTTTAGCCTGCCCGAGCAGACGCGGCAGGATCAGGCTGGAACCGAACTCTGGACACAAACCAAGGTTGACGAACGGCATGCGCAACCGCGCATCACGGCTGACATAGACCAGATCGCAATGCAGCAGCATCGTCGTGCCAATGCCCACCGCTGCGCCGGCCACGGCGGCGATCACCGGTTTGCGACATTCGAGCAGGCCCCGCATGAACTGGAACACCGGGCTGTCGAGACCGCTCGGCGGTTGCTGGATGAAATCGGCGATATCGTTGCCGGCGGTGAAGCACTCGGCGGAACCGGTGATCAGCACGGCGTTGATCCCGGGGTCGCCGTCGGCCTGTTTCAACGCCTCGGCCAAGCGGCTGTACATGGCGCGGGTCAGGGCATTTTTCTTGTCCGGGCGATTCAGGCGCAGGGTCAACAGGCCGCGTTCGCGTTCAACTTGGATGGCATCGGTCATGGCAGGTCTCGCGTCTGAAAAGTCAGCGCTCAACCACGGGGCAGGAACACATCGGCCAGCAGTTGATTGCGCGGCAATCCCATCAGGTACAGGCGCCGGGCGAAGGCGTCGACACTGTCAGGGGCTCCGCAGAGTAAGGCCAGGGTTTGCCGGGAAACAAGCCGCAGTTGCGCCAAATCCGCTGGCAACCCGGCCGGGGTCCACAGCTCGACACTCAGGTTCGGACGGCTGGCGGCCATGGCCTGCAGTGGTTTGGCCAGGTAGTGTTCATCGGCATCATGGGCCAGGTGAATGACGCGAATGGCGCCCTGGTGATCCTGACGCAGCGCTTCGCGCAGCACACCAAACAATGGCCCCAGCCCGGTACCGGCCGCCATCAACCACAACGGCCGGGCGTGCCAGTCCGGATCGTAATGCAAGGCACCGCCGCGCAGTTCACCGAGACGGATCGGATCGCCGATGCGCAATTGCCTGGCCGCATCGCTGAACTCCCCGGGCTTGCGGCAATCGAGATGGAACTCCAGAAAACGGTCTTCCTGCGGCAGGCTGGCGAGGGAATACGGCCGCGCCACGTTGCCCGCCCACAACACCAGGTGCTGGCCGGCGCTATAGCGCAATGAGCGCTGCGGGATCACCCGCAAGCGCAGCACCGTGGTGCTCAGCCAATCGACGGCAGCCACCTCGGCCGGTCGGCCATCGGTTTGCGGGTCGAAGGCGTGCACCTGCAAGTCCTCGACCACCTGGCACTGGCACGCCAGACGCCAGCCCTGTTCACGCTGCTGTGCGCTCAGGGCATCGGGGCGGCTGTCGCTCGGCAGGCCCCGCACACATTGCACCAGGCACGCATGGCAACTGCCGGCGCGGCAACTGTATGGCACCGCAACGCCGTTCTGATTCAACGCGTCGAGCAGATTGCTGCCCGTCGCCACCGACCAGTGCCGCTCGCCAACCCGCAGCTCAGGCATCGATGTTCTCCCACGCCGCCGCGCATCGGTTGCGACCGTCACGCTTGGCGCGATAGAGCGCCTGATCGGCCTGCTGCAGGGCGTCATCGAGGTCGTCGCCCAGCTCCAGCAGGGTCATGCCGGCGGACAGGCTGAGGTTGCGCACATTCAGACCGATCAACTCGACATCGGTGAACGCGATGCGCAGCCGCTCGCAGCACGAAGTCAAACTGTCGGCATCGCAATCGGGCAGCAGCACCACGAACTCTTCGCCGCCGTAGCGGGCCAGAACATCACCGTCGCGCAGGCACGCGGTGGCAACGCCGGCAAAGGCTTGCAGGACCTGATCACCTGCGGCATGACCGTGCAGGTCGTTGATGCGCTTGAAATGGTCGAGGTCGATCAGCGCCAGGCCATGCACGACACCAGCCTCCATGGCCTTCAGCTCGCGGGAAGCCAGGCGCAGAAAATGCCGGCGATTGAACAGGCCTGTGAGCTCGTCGGTGGCCACCAGGCCTTCAAGCTGGCGCATCATTCCCCGCAGAGTGTCCTGGTGCGCCTGCAACGCAAAACGCCGCTGGCGCATACGCTTTCGCGAGGCCTGGACATGGCGGGCATACAGCACCAGCCACACCAGCACGATGAACAGCACGCAGACCTGCAACACCGCCATGGCCGGGTCGGGCAGCTGGAAGTGGTAGCCCTCCCACAGCGTGATCGCACTGAAACTGAGAAACACCAGCAACGCGCAACGCACAAAGGATCGGCGCGACAGATGGAACAGGCCAAACAGCAGGATCAGGACGTAAAACACCAGAAACGCACCCCGGGCTTCGTCCAGATGGGCGATCAGCCAGGTTTGCCAGCCCAGCCCCAGCAACACTTGTGCCTCGGTCAGGCTGGGGTCGGCGAAACGCAGGTTGCAGCCGCTGTAAAACACCGCGAACAGGGTGGCCTGGCTGATCACCACCAGCGCACTGCCGATGGCGACACTGGAAAGCGGCGCGTCGTAGTGACCAGTAAAAAATGCCAGCCAAAGCAAGAGCAAGGCCAGGGCATAGGTGCCGGCCGCAAGGGCGAAACGTTTGAGCAACAGGCGCTGGATGGCGTTTTGGGTCAATCGTTGACTCACCAAATGAAAGGAGACTGACAGAGCGTCCTACTCTACAGACCGTATGTCACTTTAGTGGCGTGGCCGATAAATGACCATTCAATTTTCGGGGGTGGATAGTAAGAGCATCGCAGGACTCTGTGGCGAGGGGGCTCGCCCCCGCTGGACTGCGAAGCAGTCCCGAAAACAGACAGGTCGATGTGTCAGGCGGATTGTTTTCACCGGTTTTGCGGCTGCTTCGCAACCGAACGGGGGCAAGCCCCCTCGCCACAAAAGCCACGCACTACTCTTGCAGCTTCAGTCTTGCCGCTTGCATCTGCGCCTATGCGACCAACGATTGACTACCGGCGCGTGTGCCCTTGGGCGATGCGCGCTATACTGCCGCGCCTTTTTAGCGTCGCGCCAGCATGCCCGGCGTGCCTTGAAAGGTGCTTGCAACCGACCGATGCACCCAAGCTGCAAGCACCTTATTGAATGTTCCCGTCTTTTAGAGGAGCGCGACTCATGACCGTGATCAAGCAAGACGACCTGATTCAGAGCGTTGCCGACGCCCTGCAATTCATTTCCTACTACCACCCCGTGGATTTCATCCAGGCGATGCACGAGGCCTACCTGCGCGAAGAATCGCCAGCGGCCCGTGACTCCATGGCGCAAATCCTGATCAACTCGCGCATGTGCGCCACCGGCCACCGTCCGATCTGCCAGGACACCGGCATCGTCACCGTGTTTGTCCGCGTGGGCATGGACGTGCGCTGGGATGGCGCCACCATGGGCCTGGACGACATGATCAACGAGGGCGTACGTCGCGCCTACAACCTGCCGGAAAACGTCCTGCGTGCTTCGATCCTCGCCGACCCGGCGGGCGCTCGCAAGAACACCAAGGACAACACCCCGGCTGTGATCCACTACTCCATCGTTCCGGGTAACACCGTGGAAGTGGACGTGGCAGCCAAGGGCGGCGGCTCCGAGAACAAGTCGAAGATGGCCATGCTCAACCCGTCCGACTCGATCGTCGACTGGGTGCTGAAAACCGTCCCGGAAATGGGCGCCGGCTGGTGCCCACCGGGCATGCTCGGCATCGGCATCGGCGGCACCGCCGAGAAAGCCGCTGTCATGGCCAAGGAAGTGTTGATGGAATCCATCGACATTCATGAGCTCAAAGCGCGTGGTCCGCAGAACCGCATTGAAGAAATGCGCCTGGAGCTGTTCGAGAAGGTCAACCAGCTGGGCATCGGCGCCCAGGGCCTCGGTGGCCTGACCACCGTGCTCGACGTGAAGATCATGGACTACCCGACCCACGCCGCCTCCCTGCCGGTGTGCATGATCCCGAACTGCGCCGCCACCCGTCACGCGCACTTCGTGCTCGACGGTTCCGGTCCGGCCTCGCTGGAAGCGCCACCGCTGGACGCCTACCCGGAAATCGTCTGGGAAGCCGGCCCGTCGGCCCGTCGCGTCAACCTCGACACCCTGACCCCGGAAGACGTGCAGAGCTGGAAGCCGGGCGAAACCGTGCTGCTCAACGGCAAGATGCTCACCGGTCGTGACGCCGCGCACAAGCGCATGGTCGAGATGCTGAACAAGGGCGAAACCCTGCCGGTGGACCTCAAGGGTCGCTTCATCTACTACGTCGGCCCGGTCGATCCGGTCGGTGACGAAGTGGTTGGCCCGGCAGGTCCTACCACCGCGACGCGGATGGACAAGTTCACCCGTCAGATCCTCGAGCAGACTGGCCTGCTGGGCATGATCGGCAAGTCCGAGCGCGGCCCGACCGCGATCGAAGCGATCAAGGACAGCAAGGCCGTGTACCTGATGGCCGTCGGCGGCGCCGCTTACCTGGTCGCCCAGGCGATCAAGAAGTCCAAGGTGCTGGCGTTCGCCGAACTGGGCATGGAAGCGATCTACGAGTTCGAGGTCAAGGACATGCCGGTGACCGTTGCGGTCGACAGCAAAGGCGAGTCCGTACACATCACCGGTCCTGCCATCTGGCAGAAAAAGATCAGTGAAAGCCTGGCGGTGGAAGTGCAATAAGCACTAAACCGCTTATTAAAAAAGAGCCGCGCTGTTTGTACGACAGCGCGGTTTTTTTGTACCTGCTGGTCAACACCCCCCGGGGACTGACCTACCATCACTTGTAGTGAGTGGTTTTACGCGCACGCAGCCCCTGTCATTCCTCGCCAAAAGGCCTAGTTTTGAATGTCCGTGACCTACCTGCCGCTGGAAGCCTGGAATAAACACTGGACACTCGACGGCTCGCTGGTGCGCTGCCGGCTGTGTGGGAGCGTTCAGGACCTCACGGACGCCGGCGCTTTTCGGCATGCACTCGGCTGTAAAGCCTGGGGACTGCAAGCTCAATACCCCAGCGGGGAACTAGCTGCGCTGCTGCAGCAGAAAATCCAAGCGGGGTTGTTTTGATGAGCGCCATGTTCGAGGGCGGCGCCGTGCGTGAGGTGCTGGTCATTCGAAGCGTTTCACAGTGAAACGCTTGGGAATGTTCTCGGGGTAACGCCGCACAAGGCGACTCATCAGCGGCCATTTACTCGTCGAGTTTCCCCCTGAACATGGGAAACGTTTCTCCGTGAAACACTCATGCGTTTTCACCAGTTCGCCCTCTACCGAACCCGTGGAGCCCATCAGTATCCCGGCGACAGCCCGTCTGAACAGACCGGGTTAGCCAACAGAATGGATGAAGCACACTTGAACAATGATGATCTGAGTAACTCCGGGAGCTCGGTAGTTTCGTTGGGGAAACTGACAGATGAACTGGAACAGATGAGACGAAACATGAATCGTTGAAAGCTCAAGGTATCCACTCGGGCGCAGTGAGATGAGATCTGGCGCAAGATAGTCCGCATGCTATCTTGCGCCTCCTATCTTTTGTCCGATTTCCGTTCGATGCTCCCGACCTCCAGATCCCTGCGCCTGGCGCTCTACACCTTGTTGATCATCGCCGGCGCCGCCATCGCCGCCACCCTGGCCATGCGCCACACCGTGCGCCAGTCTATGGTCGAAGACGCCGCCCGCGCCAATCAGCAATTGGCGCTGTATGCCACGTCCCTGCATACCCTGATCGAACGCTACCGCGCCCTGCCCGCCGTGCTGGCGCTGGATCCGGAGCTGCGCCTGGCGCTCAAGGGGACGGTGAGTCCCGAGCAGCAGGATGCGTTGAACCGCAAACTGGAAAAGATCAACGGCGCCGCCAACTCCTCGACCCTGGAATTGCTCGATCGCACCGGCCTCGCCGTGGCGGCGAGCAACTGGCGTTTGCCCAGCAGTTATGTCGGCCACAACTACGGTTTCCGGCCCTATTTCAACCAGACCCGCACCCAGGGCACCGGGCGCTTCTACGCCGTGGGGGTGACCAGCGGAATTCCCGGTTACTTCCTCTCCAGTGCGGTCAGCGATGACGACGGCCAATTCCTCGGCGCCATGGTGGTGAAACTGGAGTTTCCCGAACTGGAACGCGAGTGGCGTCAGGGCAGCGACACGCTGCTGGTCAGCGATGCACGCGGGATCATCTTCATCGCCAACCAGCCGGGTTGGCGCTATCGCCTGCTCAAGCCGCTGAGCGACAGCGATCACACTGAACTCAAGGCCACCCGCCAGTACGACAAGCAGCCGCTGACGCCGCTGGAGTTTCAATCGTTGCGGCGTTTCGACGACAACAGCGACCTGGCCCGGGTCGATGGCCCGGACGGCAAGGCGGATTACCTGTGGGAATCCCTGCCGCTGAGCACCGAGGGCTGGACCCTGCACCTGCTGCGTCGCCCGCAGGTCGCCTTCGAAGACAGCCGCAACGCCGCGCTTGCCGCGGCCGGTTTGTGGCTGACCCTGGTGTTCCTGTTGCTGTTTCTCAACCAGCGCTGGCGTCTGGCCAAACTGCGTCAGCGCAGTCGCGAAGAACTCGAACGACTGGTAGAAGAACGCACCCGCGACCTGCGCACCGCCCAGGAAGGCCTGGTGCAATCGGCCAAACTCGCGGCGCTGGGGCAGATGTCCGCCGCCCTGGCCCATGAGATCAACCAGCCGCTCACCGCCCAGCGCATGCAGTTGGCGACCTTGCGCCTGCTGCTTGACCACGGCCGGGTCGACGACGCCTACAAGGCGCTCAAACCGGTGGATGAAATGCTCACGCGCATGGCCGCCCTCACCGGCCACCTGAAAACCTTCGCCCGCAAAAGCCCCAGCGGCTTGCGCGAACGCCTGGACCTGGCGGCGGTGGTCGACCAGTCGCTGCAACTGCTCGACACCCGGCTGCGCGACGAACAGGTCAGCACGGTGCTGCACCTGACCCGCCCTGCCTGGGTGCGTGGCGATGCGATTCGTCTGGAACAGGTGCTGATCAACCTGCTGCGCAACGCCCTCGATGCGATGCAGGATAAACCCTGCAAACGCCTGGAAATCCGCCTCGAGGCCGACGAACAATTGTGGCGCCTGAGCGTCATCGACAACGGTGGTGGCATTGCCGAGGAAAATCTGTCCAAAGTCTTCGATCCGTTCTTCACCACCAAACCGGTGGGCGAAGGACTGGGGATCGGGCTGGCCGTGTCCTTTGCCATCGTTCACGAATCCGGCGGGCGCCTGAGTGCCGGTAATCATGACAAAGGTGCCGTGTTTACCCTGACCTTGCCCATCGACCAAGAGGTGCATGAACCATGCTGAACTCAGTGATGGTGGTCGACGACGAAAGCAGCATCCGCAGTGCCGTCGAGCAATGGTTGAGCCTGTCGGGCTTCGAGGTGCAGCTGTTCAGCCGCGCCGACGAGTGCCTGGCGCAGTTGCCGAAGCATTTTGCCGGGGTGATTCTCAGCGATGTGCGCATGCCCGGCATGACCGGGCTGGAACTGCTGGCCGAGGTGCAACGACGGGATGCCGATTTGCCGGTGATCCTGCTGACCGGACACGGCGATGTACCTATGGCCGTCGAGGCCATGCGCGACGGGGCCTACGATTTCCTCGAAAAACCCTTCAGCCCGGAAACCCTGCTCGGCAGCCTGCGCCGCGCTCTCGACAAGCGCCGGCTGGTCCTGGAAAACCGCGCGCTGCACGAGCAGGCGGACAACCGCGCCAAACTGGATGCCACGCTGCTCGGCGTGTCCCGGGGCCTGCAAACCCTGCGTCGACAGGTGCTGGACCTGGCAGCCCTGCCGGTCAACGTGTTGATTCGCGGGGAAACCGGTAGCGGCAAGGAGCTGGTTGCGCGTTGCTTGCACGACTTCGGGCCGCGAGCCGACCAGCCCTTTGTCGCGCTCAATTGCGCAGCCATCCCCGAGCAACTGTTCGAGGCCGAGCTGTTCGGCCACGAAAGCGGCGCGTTCACCGGGGCGTCCGGCAAGCGCATTGGCAAACTGGAATACGCCGACGGCGGCACGCTGTTTCTCGATGAAATCGAAAGCATGCCCTTGGCCCAGCAGGTGAAATTGCTGCGGGTGTTGCAAGAGCAAAAACTTGAGCGACTGGGTTCGAACCAGAGCATCCGCGTGGATTTGCGCATCATCGCCGCGACCAAACCGGACCTGCTCGACGAGGCTCGGGCCGGGCGTTTTCGTGAGGACCTGGCCTATCGTCTGAACGTCGCCGAGTTGCGTTTGCCGCCGTTGCGCGACCGGCGCGAGGATATCCCGTTGCTCTACGAGTCGTTTGCCCGCCACGCTGCCGAACGCCTGGGCCGGACCTTGCCGCCGTTGAGCGGTCCGCAGTTGAGCCATCTATTGAGCCACGACTGGCCGGGCAATGTGCGCGAACTGGCGAACGTCGCCGAGCGTCAGGTATTGGGGCTCGGTGAGCCGGAGCCCTTGGGCATAGAGCCCGGCCAGTCACTGGCGGCGCAGCAGGAAGCGTTCGAAGCGCAATGCCTGCGCGCCGCGTTGACCCGGCACAAGGGCGATGTGAAAGCGGTGCTCGAAGAACTGCAACTGCCGCGCCGGACCTTCAATGAAAAGATGCAGCGGCATGGGTTGAGCCGGGAGATGTTCCTTCAGGAGAACTGAATTTTTTGCGGTGCCTGTTCTGGCCTCTTCGCGAGCAAGCTCGCTCCCACAGTGGGTCTGTGTACGCCGAACATTGTGGGAGCGAGCTTGCTCGCGATGAGGCCGGCAAAGGCAGTACAAACACACCGCCAGATGAGCAACTTTCCGCTCACCACCACCCGCAGATAAGCGGATTTCCGCTCAACAAAACACCCTACCCCCTCTAAACCGGCCCTCTCCCCCTTGGCACAGCTCCTGCTATAGCCCCTGCAGGCTGCGTTTAAACGCGCTCCACAAAAACAATTAAACGAAGGATCCTTCAATGGATAACTCCAACTCCCTGCCGCTTGGGTCGGCTGCCGTGCCGGCCAAAGAAAGAACCACGTCCAGCCGCATCAAATCGATCTTCAGCGGCTCCGTTGGCAACATGGTCGAGTGGTACGACTGGTACGTCTACGCCGCTTTCTCCCTGTACTTCGCCAAGACCTTCTTCCCCAAAGGCGACACCACCGCCCAACTGCTCAACACCGCCGCGATCTTCGCCGTGGGCTTCCTGATGCGTCCGATCGGCGGCTGGCTGATGGGGCTGTATGCCGACAAAGTCGGGCGCAAAAAGGCCCTGATGGCCTCGGTGTACCTGATGTGCTTCGGCTCGCTGCTGATCGCCCTGAGCCCAAGCTATGAAGTCATCGGCATCGGCGCGCCGATCCTGCTGGTGTTCGCGCGCTTGCTGCAAGGCTTGTCGGTCGGTGGCGAATACGGCACCTCGGCCACGTACCTCAGCGAGATGGCGACCAAGGAACGTCGCGGCTTCTACTCCAGCTTCCAGTACGTGACGTTGATCTCCGGCCAGCTCATCGCCCTGGCGGTGCTGATCGTGCTGCAACAATTGCTGACCACCGAAGAGCTCTACGCCTGGGGCTGGCGCATCCCGTTCGCCATTGGCGCGTTGTGTGCCGTGGTTGCGTTGTACCTGCGTCGCGGCATGGAAGAGACCGAGTCCTTCACCAAGAAAGAAAAAGCCAAGGAAAGCGCGATGCGCACCTTGATGCGTCACCCCAAGGAACTGATGACCGTGGTCGGCCTGACCATGGGCGGCACCCTGGCGTTCTACACCTACACCACCTACATGCAGAAATACCTGGTGAACACCGTCGGCATGAGCATTTCCGACTCCACCACCATTTCCGCCGCCACGCTGTTCCTGTTCATGTGCCTGCAACCGGTCATCGGCGGGCTGTCGGACAAAATCGGTCGCCGGCCGATCCTGATTGCCTTCGGCATTCTGGGTACGCTGTTCACCGTGCCGATCCTCACCACCCTGCACACCATCCAGACCTGGTGGGGCGCGTTCTTCCTGATCATGGCGGCGCTGATCATCGTCAGCGGCTACACCTCGATCAACGCAGTGGTGAAAGCCGAACTGTTCCCGACCGAAATCCGTGCCCTGGGCGTTGGCCTGCCGTACGCACTGACCGTATCGATCTTCGGCGGCACCGCTGAATACATCGCGCTGTGGTTCAAGAGCATCGGCATGGAGACGGGTTATTACTGGTACGTCACGGCATGTATTGCCGTGTCGTTGCTGGTGTACGTCACCATGAAAGACACCCGCAAGCATTCGCGGATTGTCACCGACTGATCGCCAACCGGCGCTCACTGCAACAGTGAGTGCCATGGCCCTTCGCGAGCGACCTCGCGAAGGGCACCATTCATCTCCCCCTCCAGCAAGATAATCATCGGTTAATTCACCGGCCGCACCCTGCAGCCGAGTGCATCCAAAACAACAGGACGCACGTATATCCGTTACAGGCCTCGAAAGAGTGTCTGAACGTACCCATTGCGAACGTACCTGGAGTACCCGTCATGAAAACCCGACTGATCCTTGCCCTGACCCTTTCCGTGCTGGCTGCCAATGCCTTTGCAGCTGACGGTTACGACAAAACCGGTTCGGCCTCCTACGGCGCCGGTACCAGCGCTGCCATCGAACACGCCCATTCGGGCACCTATGCCTCCGATGGCTTCGATAAAACCGGCAGCGCAGGCGCCATCGCCGCCGACGGCTTCGATAAAACCGGCAGCGCAGAAGCTATCGGCTGAATGTGGAGGGAAGTTCACAGCCCGGCTTCGGCCGGGCTTAGTCGTTTTTTGGGGTAATACAACTCTTCCGGCAGACCACAAACCTGTGGGAGTGGCGGTGCGACGATTCGACTTGCTCGCGAAGACGGTGGCCCATCCAATATCAATGTGACTGGCACACCGCTTTCGCGAGCAAGCCCGCTCCCACAGAGCGATCTCATCATTTCAAGTACTGAATCCGACTGGAAATCTGCGCCGCATGCTTGCACCATGAGCGTCTCCCGCAAGTTCCGGAACTCACCCCATGCCCGACGACATCCACTTCTACGAACCCACCAACGGCCACGGCCTGCCCCACGATCCGTTCAATGCCATCGTCGGCCCGCGTCCCATTGGCTGGATCTCTTCACAGGATGCCGGGGGCCGCTTGAACCTGGCGCCCTACAGTTTCTTCAATGCCTTCAACTACATTCCGCCGATCATTGGCTTTTCCAGCATCGGTCGCAAAGACAGCCTGAACAACATCGAACAGACGGGCGAGTTCGCCTGGAACCTGGCCACTCGGCCGTTGGCTGAACAGATGAACCAGAGCTGCGCCAATGTCGGACCGGATATCAATGAATTCGAATTGAGCGGACTGACCACCGTTGCTTCAAAAATTATCCAGGTGCCACGCGTTGCCGAAAGCCCGGTGTCCTTCGAGTGCAAGGTCACGCAGATCATTCAGTTGCAACGGGCGGACGGCAATGTGGTGCCGACATGGCTGATTCTCGGCGAGGTGGTCGCCGTGCATATCGCCAAATGGCTGTTGAAGGATGGGATATACGACACCGCCGCGGCAGAACCGATTCTGCGCGGCGGCGGGCCGGCGGATTATTTCCAGCTGGGGCCTGAGGCCTTGTTCAAGATGTACCGCCCGGGGCGGTGAAGTCATTACCAGAGCAGGTCGGTGTCTTCTTTGACGTCCTTGAGATGGAGCAGCTCTTTGGCGGCGGCCAGATCGGCATCATGGGCGGTTTTAAAGACCTGGCCTTCCAGCACTTTGTGAAAACGCGGGGCGCCGGAACCATCCAGCGCTTTGACAGCGATAGCGGCGTGGTAACCACCCTCGCCCGGTACTACAGCGGAAACAGCTTCGAAGTGATCAAAGGCTTTACGTGCCATGTCGCGAATCCTGGCTGGTTGAGAATGCTGTCATTAAACCCTCAACCGGCCAGTTTGTGTACCTCTGCCCCGGACTGACCGAGGGCCTGCGCCGCCGACACATCCTTGAAGGTGTGGAAATCCAGGCTGTTGACCACCAGATCCTGCACCAGCTCGGCAAAAACCTCCATCGCCGGCGTGCTGAAGTACGCGGTCATGGCCTGTTGATTGCTCCAGAAACCGGACACCAGCCACAGCTGCGGATCGCACTGCGAATGCTGCAAGGCAAAGCTCAGGCAGCCTGGCGCTGCGCGGGACGGTTCGATCAGGGCGCTGAGGCGTACACCGAGTTCCGCCGAACGACCGGCGCGCGCTCGAACGAAGGCCATATGACTGACGGGGATCTGCTTGGACATGTTCAACCCTCCCGGGGAGTCGCGTGGCAGCCGGGGGACGGGCTGCGACAGGATCCAAGGTTAAGGGCCGCGACGCCTGTCTCGTTAGTCGATTCCTGCCGGCGTGTTGCACAATCCTGCGAAACTGCATGGACAGCCTGTAACAAGCGGTAAAACCCTGTCACGGTTCTGTCATACGAGTTTCAAGCAAGTTTTTCAGGCACAAGGCTCTAGTGGTAACGCCACCGGTCGACCCCAGGCAGAATCAGGCAAGCATCCGGCAGGATGTGTCTACCGCTGCCACTTGCACAAACTTATGCTCTGCTCCATTCCCTCCATGCCTTGCCGAGGATGCCGCGCATGTCGACGCTCGATCACTTTCAAGCCCCGCTGGACACCGACATGGAAAAGCAGCGCGCGGAACTGGCGGCGATCATCCGCCGTAACACCGCCGAAGATGGCAGTTATGCCACGGCCATCGGTTCGCTGTTCATGTCGCGCCACAGCCAGTCCCATGAGTTCGCCCCGGGGCTGGCGCAACCGGCGCTGTGCATCATGGCCCAGGGGCGCAAGGAAGTTCGGCTGGCCGATGAATACTTCAATTACGACCCGTTGAACTACCTGGTGGTCTCGGTCTCGATGCCGCTGAGTGGACGGGTGGTGGATGTCTCGGCCGAGGAGCCGATCCTGGCCTTGCGCCTGGACATCGACCCGGCGGAAATCACCGCACTGATCGCCGACGCCGGCCCCCTCGGCGTGCCCACCCGGCCGACCGGGCGCGGGCTGTATGTCGAGCGACTCGACACCGCCATGCTCGACGCTGTGCTGCGCCTGGCACGCTTGCTGGACACGCCGAAAGACATCGCCATGCTGGCGCCGCTGATTCGCCGGGAGATCCTCTATCGATTGTTGCGCAGCAAGCAAGGGCATCGGCTGTACGAAATCGCCATCACCAACAGTCAGAGCCATCGCATCAGCCAGGCGATCAAATGGCTCAACGGCAATTTTGAACAGCCGTTGCGCATCGATGATTTGGCCAAAGAGGTGAACCTGAGCGTGTCGACGCTGCATCACCGCTTCAAGGCGATGACGGCGATGAGTCCGTTGCAGTATCAGAAGCAGTTGCGTCTGCAAGAAGCGCGGCGGTTGATGCTGGCCGAAGGGCTGGAAGC
Source organism: Pseudomonas sp. GM49 (assembly GCF_000282355.1). Taxonomy (GTDB): domain Bacteria; phylum Pseudomonadota; class Gammaproteobacteria; order Pseudomonadales; family Pseudomonadaceae; genus Aquipseudomonas. The sequence goes on along the minus strand of NZ_AKJL01000015.1, from coordinate 21,867 downwards.
CTCGGCGGCGGGGTATCGCGTCGGGTATGAAAGTCCGTCGCAGTTCAGCCGTGAATACAGCCGGTTGTTCGGGGCGCCGCCGTTGCGGGATCTGGCTCGGTTGCGCTTGTCAGTCTGAGCTTGTTTCTTTGCAAGCAGTACCGGCCTCATCGCGAGCAAGCTCGCTCCCACAGGGTCCGGCGTACACCGTCCAATGTGGGAGCGAGCTTGCTCGCGATGAGGCCAGTACAAACAGCATCAAACCTGGATCAAGCCCCGAGTACCCGGCAAGCCTCCACCGGCAAGGTCACCGACACTGGATGCCCAACGCTCAGGCCAAAGCCCTGACACGGCGTGCTCAGTGCGGTAAACGACACTCCGGAACATTCGACCGTGGTCTCGATGGTCGCGCCGATATCGCGCACGAACGTCACCTTGCCCAGCAAGCGGTTGCCCGCGGTCGCCTGAGGTGCGGACAGTTGCAGGTCTTCCGGGCGAATCAGCATCTTCACCTTTTCCCCTGCCGCAATGCTCGTGCAGATTGGCACTTGCAGCGCATCGCCACCCGGCAGGCTGACCTTGCCGTTACCCAGCGCCGTGGCCGGGAAGATGTTGCCCGAGCCGATGAAGTCCGCGACGAACTCGTTGGCCGGGTGCCGGTAGATTTCAATCGGCGTGCCCACCTGCTGCACTTTGTGTTCACCCAGCACAACCACGATATCGGCCATGGTCATGGCCTCGCGCTGGTCGTGGGTCACCATGATGGTGGTGATGTTCAGGCGTTGTTGCAGTTGACGAATCTCCACCTGCATCGACTCACGCAGCTTGGCGTCCAGCGCCGATAGCGGTTCATCCAACAGAAGGATTTTCGGGTGATTGGCAATTGCCCGGGCAATCGCCACACGCTGGCGTTGCCCGCCGGACAGCTTGGCCACGGGACGATCAATCATTTGCTGCAACTGGATCAGCTCCAGCAACTCCACCACCCGCGCCTGCTGATCAGCCTTGCTGACCCCGCGCAACTTCAACGGATAGGCGATGTTCTCCCCCACGGTCATGTGCGGGAACAGCGCCAGGGACTGGAAGACCATGCCGAAGTTGCGCAGGTGCGCCGGGGTGTTGCCGATGTCCTCGCCGTCCAGGCGAATCTCGCCGCCGGTCAGGGTTTCAAGGCCCGCAATCATGCGCAGCAAGGTGGTTTTGCCGCAGCCCGAAGGGCCGAGGAAACACACCAGTTTGCCCTCGGGCAAATGCAGGTTCACATCCGTTACCGCGCAGGCCGAGCCGTAATGTTTCTCGACGTTTTCCAGAATCAGACCAGTCATGTGAATTACCTCAAGAAATCAGAACGAAACGCCACCTTCACCAACCAGCTTCTCCAGCGCCCAGATCAGGACGAAGTCGATCAGCACGATCAGCACGGCAAACGAAAATACGGTTGGGTCGAGCGAAGACACGGTGCGGCTGTACATCCAGATCGGCACGGTCATCACATCGATGGTGTAGAGGAAATAGGTCACGGTGAATTCGTTGAACGAGACGATGAACGCCAGCAGCATGCCCGCCAGGATCCCCGACTTCATCAACGGCACCACCACATCGACAATCGCCCGCAGCGGTGAGGCACCGAGCATTTGCGCGGCCTCTTCGACTTCGCTGCCGATGGAGAGCATTGCCGCCGTGCAGTTCTTCACCACGAACGGCAACGCCAGAATCACGTGGGCAATCACCAGCCGCGAGGTGGTCATCTGGAACGGCAGGCTGTCGAACACCAGCAGCAACGCCAGGCCCAGCACCACCATCGGAAACACCAGGGGCAGCGACATCAATTGCAGCGCCACGGCCTTGCCGCGGAACTCGCAACGGGTCAGCGCGTATGCCGCCGGCACTGCAATGATCGTGGCGAAAACCATGGTCAGGCACGACACCATCAGGCTGGTGGTCATGGCTTTGCCCAGGCTCAGCACATCGCTGGCGTCCGGCGACACAAAAGTGTGCCAGGCGGCTTTGTACCATTGCAGGCTGTAGCTGGTCGGCGGGAAGTCGAGGTTCGACGCGCCGCTGAACGACATGACGATCATGGTCAGGATCGGCAGTACCGCCAGCAGCAGGATGAAGCCCGAAAGGATGCCGGCAAACTTGCCGGTCTCGCCGGGCAACAGCCCATAACGCTTCTTGGTCAGGGTGCTCATTGGGAAGCCTCCAGCATGCGCCGACGACGGCCAGTGATGTATTCGGACAGGGTCATGATCGCGAGCGTGGTGACGATCAGCACCACACCGGCAGCGGACGCGGCGGGCCAGTTCATCAGCGGGGCGATCTGGTCATGCACCATCACCGCCAGCATCGGCACGCGCCGGCCACCGAGCAGCAAGGGCACCACGAAACTGCTGGCGTTGTAGGCGAACACCAGGGTCGCGCCGGTAATGATCCCCGGCAGACTCATCGGCAATACCACTTGGCGGAACACCTGGAAACGACTCGCGCCCAGGGTGGCGGCAGCTTCTTCGTAGCTGCGGGCGACGCCGCGCATGGCGCTGGCAATCGGCAGCACGGCCAGCGGGAAGGCGGTTTGCACCAGGCCCATCAACACGCCGTTCTGGTTGTACAACAGCATGATCGGGCGCTTGATCAGGCCCAGGCCCATCAGGGTCTGGTTGAGCATGCCACCGGGGCCGAGGATCACCAGCCAGCCGTAGCTTTGCAGCAGCAGGTTGACCAGCAGCGGCAGCAACACCGCCGCAAGGAAGATCCGTCGCACGAACGGCGAGGTCAGGCGCGACATGGTGTAGGCCACCGGGATCGCCAGAATCACTGCGATCACTGCGCTGATCAGCGCCAGGCGCAAGGTCAGCATCAGGGATTTGAGGTAATAGGGTTCCAGCAACTGGGCGTAACTGGCCAGGCTGAACCCGGACCATTCCGCGCCTTTGGTGCCCACGCTCATGCGCAGTACCAGCAGGCTGGCGGCAATCAGTACGCCAAGAAACAGCATCGACGGCGAGAGGAAAAACCAGGCGCGCGCCGTTGGCGAAACACCCCGAACGGCGCGCACGGGGGCGGCACTCAACGGATGAGTCAGAGGTTGGTGTTCCATAGCAAAGGGTCTCGTCAATGGAGGATCAATGGCACACGGAAGCGGGGTGTCACCCCCGGCCCCCTGTAGGAGCGAGCTTGCTCGCGAAGGACGTGACGGCGCCGCGCTCATTCAGGCAGCCCTCGTCATCGTTAACGTCCATCGCGAGCAAGCTCGCTCCTACAGATCAGGAAGAAAAGATTTCCGTGTAACGACGAATCCACTGGTCATGCACAGTCGCCAGGAAGGCGTTGTCGTGCATGATCGCCTTCTCGGCAATCTGCTCCGGCGTGAGGATGTACGGGCTCTTGCGCGCTTCGGCGGAGATGATCGCCTTGGCGTTGACCGGGCCGTTGTAGATGTCTTCAGCCATCTTGCCCTGTACCAGCGGGTCCAGAGAGTGGTTGATGAAGGCGTAGGCCATGTCGGTATCGCCCGGACGGTTCTTCGGCATCACAGACAGCATCAGGTCGGTGTAGAAGCCTTCCTTCATGCCGAACGTGGCACCCAGGCCGTAGTTCGGATCGCGGATCTGTTTCGGGAAGAAGGCCGGCGCGTACAGGCCGCCCATGTCCAGGGAACCGGTGCGGAACAGCTCGGCGATCTGGTTCGGGTTTTCACCCAGGGTCACCACACGATCTTTCAGCTCGGCGAGTTTCTTGAAGCCAGGCTCGATGTTGTGTTCGTCACCACCGGCCAGTTTGGCAGCGATGATGATCAGGTCCATGGCCTCGGTCCAGTTCGGCGGCGGCAGGAAGATGTTCGGGGCCAGCTCCGGGTCCCACAGGGCCGCATAGCTGTCCGGCGCTTGTTTCTGGGTGCGGGTGCTGTAGACCAGGCTGTTGCACCACAGCAGGTAACCGATGCCGTGGCCGTTGGCGCCGGTGCGGTATTTCTCTGGTACGTCGACGAGGTTGGGAATGCGGTTGAGGTCGGGTTTTTCCAGCAGGTTGGCGGCGGCCAGACCTTCGGCGCCGACGCCGGCCAGGGTGATGATGTCGTACTGCGGACGATCACCGCCGGCCTTGAGTTTGGCGACCATTTCCGAGGTACTGCCGGTGCGGTCAGCGATGACCTTGCAGCCGTACTTGTCTTCGAAAGTCGCGGCGATGTTGCGCAGTGCAGCCAGGCCGGTGTCGTCGGACCAGGTCAGCAAACGCAGGGTCTTGCCGGCAAAACGTGTATCGCTGGCATTGGCCTTGATGAACGGCATGCTCATGGCTGCCGCTGCAACCGAGGCTACGCCCACGGTCTTGATAAATTGACGTCTGTTCAGATCATGCTCGCCCATTACGGACTCCCTTTGTTTTTGTAGGTATGAGGCAGGTCGAAACTGTTGCATCCGCGCGACCGGACCAGCGTTAGCCCCTCTATTTTCGGGGGCTTGGCTGAACCAGCAAGTTCATCCTGAGGTCGTGTAAAACACCTGACTATCGATAAAAACTCATTGAAGCCATGACGCCAGCGCATGCCTACTTTCGGGGCATGCGGATGGGTTTTCTGTAGGAGCGAGCTTGCTCGCGATGGGTGCACGGGCGCCGCGTACATTCAGGCGCCCCACGTCATCGTTGACGTCCATCGCGAGCAAGCTCGCTCCTACAGTAATTGGCGTCAGACAGCCCGAATCACGTGTTTGATTTCCTGGAAAGCCTGCAAGCCCCACGGCCCCAATTCGCGGCCGATGCTGCTCTGCTTGTAGCCGCCCCAGGCGGTCTGCGGGAAGATCACCTGCGGTGCGTTGATCCACACAAGCCCCGCCTGCAAAGCGTTGGCGACGCGGTCGGCGGTCTCGGCATTGCGCGTCACCACACTGGCAACCAGGCCGAACTGGCTGTCGTTGGCCAGGGCAATCGCTTCGGCTTCAGAGGCAAAACTGCGTACGCAGATCACCGGGCCGAAAATCTCTTCACACCACAACGCACTGTCGAGGGGCACTTCGGTGAAAACCGTCGGCTGCAAAAAATATCCGCGTGGCAGGTCGGCCGGGCGATTGCCACCGCAAACCAGCTTGGCGCCGGCGCTCAAACCGCGATCGATGTGACCGAGCACGCGCTGGTATTGCGCCTGATTGACCAGCGCGCCCATCTCCACGTTCGGGTCGAACGGGTCGGCCACACGAATGGCTTCGGCACGAGCCTTCACACGGGTAAGGAATTCGTCGGCCAGCTCATCGGCAACCAGCACGCGACTGGTAGCGGAACACATCTGCCCGGCGTTGAAGAAACCACCGCCGCAGGCCACTTCCACCGCCAGGTCGAGATCGGCATCGGCCAGCACCAGCAGCGATGATTTTCCGCCCAGTTCCAGGCTCACGCCTTTGACGGTTTCCGCCGCCCGCTGCATGACCTGCACGCCGACCGCATTGCTGCCGGTGAAGGAAATTTTCGCGATCCGCGGATCCGCCGACAACGGCGCGCCAACGGCCAGGCCGGTGCCGCACACCAGATTGAACACACCCGCCGGCAAACCGGCTTCAGCAATGATCGTTGCCAGTTCCAGCTCCGGCAGCGGCGTGACTTCCGAAGGCTTGAGCACCACGCAGCAACCGGCGGCCAGGGCCGGCGCGAGTTTCCACGCAGTGGTAACCATCGGGAAGTTCCACGGCACGATCAAGCCGACTACACCGCAAGGTTCACGGCGCAGACGAGCGCTGAAGTCGTCAGTCGGCAGCTCAATGGCGCTGTCCTGTTTCGCGTCCAGCCCTTCGGCCAGACCGGCGTAGTACTCGAACGTGGCGATCACGTCATCGACGTCGATCGCTGCTTCGAACTGCGGCTTGCCGTTGTTGCTCGATTGCAAGTGCATCAATTTTTCACGATTGGCCTGCACGCCCACGGCGATTTTGCGCAGGATCGCACCGCGTTCGGCACCCGTGGTTTTCGACCAATCGGCGAAAGCCTGGGTCGCCGCACTCACGGCTTGAGCAACAGCGCGCTCATCGCCACCATTCACCGTGGTCAACAGGGCTTCGGTCGCCGGGTTGATCACGCGCAGGTGTTCGTTACCGGCCGACCATTGGCCGTTGATGTACAGGCCATCCAGAGTCGTAGGAAGCGTCATTTCGACACCGCCTGCATCCACTTGGCCTGGTCGATTTCAATCAGGGTCGGGCCCTGGCGATCGGTGGCCATACGCAATGCACCACGCAGTTGCTCGACACTGCTGACCGCTTCGGCCGCACAACCCAAGGCCTTGGCCACACCGATGAAGTCCGGGGTGTAGATGTCCACGCCGACCGGCTCGATAGCGCGGTTGACCATGTATTTCTTGATCTCTTCGTAGCCCTGGTTATTCCACAGCAGCACGATCACCGGGGTACGCGCTTCGACGGCGCTGGCCAGTTCCGGCAGGGTGAATTGCAGGCCACCGTCACCGATCAGGCACACCACCGGCGGGCGGGCACCGTTTTCAGCGCTGCCGCCAAGCCATGCGCCAATCGCGGCCGGCAAGGCGTAACCGAGGGTGCCGTAACCGGTGGACGAGTTGAACCAGCGACGCGGGCGCTCCGGGTTGAACGTCAGGTTGCCGGTGTACACCGGCTGGGTCGAATCGCCGACGAACACCGCGTCCGGCAGTTCGTGCAGCACGGTTTCGAGGAAACGGGTCTGGGCCAGGGTCGGTGCGTCCCAGGTCGCGGCCAGGTCTTCACGCAGACGTGCGGCGCGTACCTGGCCCCAATCGTTGCTGCGCTCGGCCAGGGATTTGTGCGACAGGGCGCTGAGCAAAGCCTGGGCGGCGTTGCGCGAGTCGGCCACCAGTGCCACGTGCGGCGGGTAGTTGCGCACGGTCTGGTCCGGGTCGATGTCCACGCGCAGCAGTTGGCCAGGAATCTCGAAGCCACCGGCGAAGGTCACGTCGTAGTCGGTCTCGGCCAGTTCGGTGCCGATGGCCAGGACCACATCGGCCTCGGCGACCAGCGCACGGGTGGCGACCAGGCTCTGGGTCGAACCGATCAGCAGCGGGTGGCCGGAGGCGAGCATGCCCTTGGCATTGATGGTCAGCGCGACCGGCGCGTCCAGCATCTCGGCCAGTTCAGTCAGCTCGGCCGCCGCGTCGATGGCACCGCCACCGGCGAGAATCAGCGGACGCTTGGCGCCAGCCAGCAATTCGGTCATGCGCGACACGGCGCTCGGCGAAGCACCGGCGCGGTCGATATTGACCGGCAGGCTGGTGAGCAAGTCGTCAGCCTCTTCAACCAGAACGTCCAATGGAATTTCAATGTGCACCGGGCGCGGACGGCCAGCCTGGAACAGCGCAAAGGCGCGGGCCAACACGCCCGGCAATTCCGACGCCGACATCAGGGTGTGGGAGAACGCCGCCACACCGGCGCACAGTGCGCCCTGGTTCGGCAGCTCATGCAGCTTGCCGCGACCGCCACCCAACTGGCTGCGCGATTGCACGCTGGAGATCACCAGCATCGGGATCGAATCGGCGTAGGCCTGGCCCATGGCGGTGGTGATGTTGGTCATGCCAGGACCGGTGATGATGAAGCACACACCCGGTTTGCCGCTGGTGCGGGCGTAGCCGTCGGCCATGAAGCCGGCGCCCTGTTCATGGCGCGGCGTGACGTGGTTGATGCTCGAACGGGCCAGCCCGCGATACAGTTCCACGGTATGAACCCCCGGAATGCCGAACACCTGCTCGACTCCGTAGTTTTCGAGTAACTTGACCAATACTTCGCCGCACGTCGCCATGTCTTTGCCCTTTTTGTTCGTTTGAGACGCCGGGGCTGCGGTGTGTTTATGATGGATTCGCAGGCCCGGGAATGGCCTCATTGGAACGGGCGACACGTAGCCGCAACAATGGATAAAAAGTCATACTAGCCATGTCCTCACGTCATACCTTGGATCCCAATGAAACGACTGCCCCCCCTGCCGGCACTGCACACTTTTCTGATTACCGCGCAGTGCTGCAATTTCACCCGGGCCGCCGAACAACTGCACATCACCCAGGGCGCGGTGAGTCGGCAGATCGCCGGGCTGGAAGACCATCTGGGTTATGAGTTGTTCATCCGCCAGGCCCGAGGCCTGGACCTGACAGCCGAGGGACGGGAATGGCTGCCACGGGTCCAGCAGATTTTCGGCCTGATCGACGAAGCGGTTGAGCAGATCGGCGAGAAGCGCGAAACCCTGCAACTCAAGGCACCGACCTGCGTCATGCGCTGGCTGCTGCCGCGTCTGTTGCAATGGCAAAAGGAACGCCCGGACGTGCCGGTGGAACTAACCACCACGGTCAAGCACGGCGTGGATTTTCATCTCGAACAGTTCGATGCGGCGGTGATGTACGGCGCACCGCCGGACAATTCATTGATGTCGCAAAAACTCTTCGACGAACAACTCACGCCGGTGTGTTCCAGACCGATGCTCGAAGGCCCCATGCCCCTGCAGATACCGGCCGATCTGCAACAACACCTGCTACTGCACCCGACCCGCGACGAGCGGGACTGGAAGGCCTGGCTGAAAGCCGCGGATGTGCATTTGACCAATGTCGGTAAGGGCCAGCATTTCGAAACCCTGGACCTGGCGATGTCGATGGCGTCCCAGGGAACAGGGGTGGCGATTGGCGATTGGTCGCTGATCGGCGATGACCTGAATGCCGGGCGGCTGGTCATGCCATTCGAATTGAAGGTAACAACGGGACTGGCGTATTACCTGGTTTTCCCCGAAAAACCCGGACCTTCACCGAAGTTGCGCGAGTTGATGGGCTGGTTGGTGGAGCAGGCGCAGAGCCGCTGAACTCTGAAAGGCCTGGCATGTAACCCTGTGGGAGCGAGCTTGCTCGCGATGGCGTCGGGTCAGTCGACATCAATGCCGGATGATCAACCGCTATCGCGAGCAAGCTCGCTCCCACAAGTGATCAGTGAACTCAATACCCGACTGTAAAGCGCTGCCGCGAATGCTTCGGCGCTTCCACTTCGTCGAGCATCGCAATCGCATAATCGGCGAATGTGATCCAGCTACGCCCTTCGCTGCTCACCAGCAAATCATCCTGGCCGGTGCGGAATTTCCCGCTGCGTTCGCCCTCGACAAATTCGGCCGATGGCGACAGGAAGGTCCAGTCCAGATCCTTTTCCTGCTGCAGGCTCCCCAGGAACTCGGCACCGGCGCCGGCTTCGGCCTTGTACGCGTCCGGAAAACCTTTGCTGTCGATCACCCGCGTTCCGTCTGGCAACAACAGCGAACCGGCCCCGCCCACTACCAGCAAGCGTTTTACCTCGGCCCCTTTCACCGGCCCGACGACCGCGCTGGCCGGTAGCGTGGTGAAATGCGCCGCGCTGATTACCACGTCATGCCCCTTGACGGCAGCTTGCAGTGCAGCGGCGTCGAGGGCGTCGACGTTCTTGCTGACCACACCGGCACACTGGCCGATTTTCGCCGTGTCACGGGCAATGGCGGTAACGCTGTGACCACGACGTAGGGCTTCTTCCAGCAGTTGGCTACCGGCACGACCGGTGGCACCGATGATTGCGATTTTGCTCATGACGTTCTCCAGTTGGCTTGAAAATATCGGTATGTTGCATTGGAGCCTTTGTGGCGAGGGAGCTTGCCCCCTCGCCACAGGAATCCCCATTACCCCTTAAATTCATTCACCCCACTTCATTTCGCCCTTGGCGACTTTGGCGCTCAGCTCCAGGGAGCTTTCGTCACCCAGGGTCGGGAAGCGTTTTTTCATCGCGGCGATCAGTGCGGAAGAGTCCTTGGCCTTGGCGGTTTCTTCGTCGAAAGCCTTGATGTAATCGGCTGTGAACTGCACCGAGGCGAGGGCATGGTTGCCGTCGCCGAGGTAATGCCCCGGCACGACAGTCTTCGGTTTCAGGGTTTCAATGGAATGCAGCGTAGTCAGCCAATCGGCATGGGACTGCGGAGTTTGCGTGTCAGCCATCCACACGTGGATGTTTTGCGCCACCACGACACCGCCGACCACCGCCTTGATCGACGGAATCCACACAAAGCTGCGATCCGGCTGTGGGCCTTCAAGACCAAGCACCTGCAACTTCTGCCCTTCGAGCATCAGGCTGTCGCCCTTGAGCACGTTAGGCACGATGGTTTTGGCCGGCACATCGGCACCCATTTTCGGGCCCCAGAACGCCAGTTTGCCGTCGACGGTTTGCTTGATGTGGTCAACGGTCGGCTGCGAGGCGAGGACCTTGGCCTTGGGGAACGCGGCCGTCAGGGTATCGAGGCCGAAGTAGTAATCCGGGTCACCGTGGCTGATGTAGATGGTGGTCAGCTGCTTGCCGCTGGCGCGGATTTTTTCCACCACCTGCTCGGCTTGGGACTTGCCGAATTGCGCATCCACCAGGATCGCTTCTTTTTCGCCGCTGACCAGCACCGAAGTCACCGGGAAGATGGCTTTTTCGCCGGGGTTGTATACATCCAGCGTCAGGGTCGATGCGGTTGCATGGGCGGCGAAACCGAGGGCGGCGCTTGCCAGTAATACGCGCTTGAGGGTGGTGAAACCGATCATTTGTTGCTCCGTTGTTCGAATGCCGTGCTTGGCCAATGCCCTTTTTTGTAGGAGCGAGCTTGCTCGCGATGGTCGCAAACGATGACGCGTACTTATCGGGGATACGCGGTGTATTTGAATCAATCGCGAGCAAGCTCGCTCCTACAGAGGAACAGAGCTTAGTTGCCTGACTCGGTACAAAAAATGCGATGCTTGAACATAGTTTGTTTCTGAAAGCGGGCAAATCATGGATCGTCTTCAAGCAATGCGTGTGTTCGTCACGGTCGTCGACCTCGGCAGCCAGTCGGCCGCTGCCGATCATCTGGAGTTGTCACGGCCGGTGGTGTCGCGGTATCTGGCGGAACTGGAAGACTGGGTCGGCGCGCGCCTGATGCATCGCACCACACGCAAATTGAGCCTGACCGCCGCCGGTAACGAGATCCTGCCCCGCTGCCGGCAAATGCTCGACTTGTCCAGCGACATGCAAGCCGCCGTCAGCGAGCCGGACGCAGCACCGCGCGGCCTGCTGCGGATCAGCGTCAGCACCTCGTTCGGCCAGGCGCAACTGGCCGATGCCATGGCGGCTTACGTCAAACGTTACCCCGGCGTCAGCGTCGACATGCAGATGCTCGACCGCACCGTGAACCTGGTGGATGAGCGTATCGACCTGGCGATTCGCACCAGCAATGACCTGGACCCGAACCTGATCGCCCGCCGCCTGACGGTTTGCCGCTCGGTGATCTGCGCTTCCCCTGCCTACTTGCGCGAGCACCCGGCGCCGCAACGGGTCGAGGATCTGAGCCTGCACAATTGCCTGACCCATTCCTACTTCGGCAAAAGCCTCTGGCATTTCGAGCAGGATGGCGAACAGGTTTCCGTGCCGGTGCAGGGCAACATCAGCGCCAACGAGGCCAGCACGCTGTTACGCGCAACGATCGCCGGCGCCGGGGTCGCGATGCTGCCCACCTACCAGGCCGGCGTGCACATCCACAGCGGCGAATTGATTCGCCTGCTGCCGGCGGCTGAACCCCGGCAAATGAACGTGTATGCGGTGTATGCCTCACGCAAGCACATGCCGGCGGCATTGCGCAGCCTGCTGGATTTTCTGGTACTGAGATTTCCGGAAGAACCGGCGTGGGATATCGGCCTGTAACCCGATCAAACCTGTAGGAGCGAGCCTGCTCGCGATAGCGGTGGATCAGTCAACATTTTCGTCAATGAACGATTGCTATCGCGAGCAGGCTCGCTCCTACAGGGGGGCATCAGTGTTCTGAATACCGCGTCATGGCTGGCAACCCACCGGCGCTGACCTATGCTCAAAGTAATACCGAAAGGTATTCGTTCAGAGGTCAACGCCATGAACATCAGAACAAGAAGATACCTCGCGATTTTCATCACCTGCGCGGTCACGCTCGGGTTGTATGGCGCTGCCGCCTGGCGTGTCGAGCAACTGCGCAATCTGCCCCGTGAATACGCGAGCTGCAACTTCGAGCGCTGCATTCCCCACAACGCCACCCTCAACGCCCTTCAGTAACGAAGGGGGTCAGGCTTCGTTGTCCTGATCGGCCTTCAAGCGATCGCGGAACGCCTTGGGCGAAATCCCCACACGACGCCGGAACAGGCGCGTGAAGTTGGTCGGATCGGAAAACCCCAACACGTCGGACATTTCATAAATGGTCATGCTGGTGTAGGTCAGCAAGCGCTTGGCCTCCAGCAATTGCCGTTCGTGCATGATCTGCAACGCCGGTTGCCCCGCCAGCTCGCGGCAGGTGCCGTTGAGGTGGGACACGGAAATCCCCAGCCGGTGCGCCAGGTCCTCGACCTTGACGTGCTGGCGATAGGTCTCTTCCACCAGTTGAATAAAGCCGTTGAGGTATTCCCGGGCCCGCTGCGGTCGCGCCATGGCGGTGCGACGCTGGATCACCTGGCGGCTGACCCACACCACGATCACACTGACCAGCGAATGCATGAGCATTTCCCGCGCCGGTTGATGGCTGGTGTATTCGTTCTGCAAGGCGCTGAACAGGCTGTGGAGATACTCGGCATCCTTGTCTGCCGGGTAACTTTCGGCCTGGGCCAGGGCATTGACCGATTGCCCCAACTGCATCTGCAGGTGGGCAATCAGCGGCGCGGCCAGGGTCACGACAAACCCTTCCACGTCCTCGGAAAAGCGAAAGCCGTGCACCGACAACGGTGGCAGGATCTGGATCGCCGGTTCCACCAGCTGCGTACGTTTGCCTTCGATTTCAAGCTCTGCCTGACCTTTGAATACGAAGAGCAACTGGCACAAGTCCGCGTGGCGGTGGGGTTTGATTTCCCAATGATGTTCGCGACTGCGTTTGGAAATGGTTTCACAGTGCAGCAAGTCCGGGGTCGGCCAATCCAGGCTTTCACCGTAGAGCTTGAACACCGGAATCGAAGGCAGGTCAGGCTTGTTCATCACTTCAATCCAGGCCTCGGAATAGATGACGGGCGATAATCGCACCGATTGGCAGAATGTACAGCTATCCGCTCAGTTTTCACCTTCAATTGACAGACCCGCAAGGGAAAAATGCAAGCACTCGATCCATAAAAATCACTCACCGGCTCTGGTCGCGTGAAGCTTGCGAGTCATAAAAACAATGAAAACGCTGAAAACCCAGGTCGCCATCATTGGTGCCGGCCCTTCAGGCTTGTTGCTCGGCCAGTTGCTGCACAACGCCGGCATCGACACCCTCATTCTAGAACGCCAGACCCCGGACTATGTACTCGGCCGAATCCGCGCCGGCGTGCTTGAACAAGGCATGGTAGAGCTGTTGCGCCAGGCCGGCGTGAGTCAGCGCATGGACGCCGAGGGACTGGTCCATGACGGTTTCGAACTGGCTCTCGACGGGCGCCGGGTACACATCGACCTGCACGCCCTGACGGGAGGCAAAACGGTGATGATCTACGGCCAGACCGAGGTCACCCGCGACCTGATGGCCGCTCGTCGGGAGGCCGGCGCGCAGACGATTTATCAAGCAGACAACGTCGTCCCCCACGGCCTGAAAACCGATGAAGCGTTTGTCACTTTTGAGAAGGACGGCGAAACCTGGCGACTCGATTGCGACTACATCGCCGGTTGCGACGGCTTCCATGGCGTGGCGCGGCAATCGATTCCCGCCGAAAGCCTGAAAACCTTCGAACGAATCTATCCCTTCGGCTGGATCGGAATTCTGGCCGATACCCCGCCGGTCCACGAAGAACTGGTCTACGCCCGCCATGAACGCGGTTTTGCCCTGTGCAGCATGCGCTCGCCGACACGCACCCGTTATTACCTGCAAGTGCCCACCAGCGATCATGTCGATAACTGGTCGGATCAACGCTTCTGGGACGAACTCAAATTGCGATTGCCGCAAGCGTTGGCGGACAACCTGGTAACGGGGCCGTCCATCGAAAAAAGCATCGCGCCGCTGCGCAGCTTCGTGGTCGAACCGATGCAGTACGGCCGCCTGTTCCTGGTCGGCGATGCCGCGCACATCGTCCCGCCCACCGGCGCCAAGGGCCTGAACCTGGCGGCCAGTGATGTGAGTACGTTGTTCAACATTCTGCTCAAGGTTTACCGCGAAGATCGCCTTGATTTGCTGGAGAAATACTCGGAAATCTGCCTGCGCCGGGTGTGGAAGGCCGAGCGGTTTTCCTGGTGGATGACCTCGATGCTGCACCGTTTCGAGGAGCATGATGCGTTCAGCCAGCGCATTGCCGAATCGGAGCTGGAGTATTTTGTCGGTTCCGAAGCAGGTCGTAAAACCATTGCAGAAAACTATGTCGGGCTTCCTTACGAGGCTATCGAATAGCTTCCTACCGACTTACACTGGCGAGCACTACCGCTCGCCTTGCTGCTTGCGGGTCAATCACTGCCCACAGGTTTTCCCGTGACCAATCTCCACCAGCCTGAAACGCCCAAACCCGCCATCCGCAGCGTGCTGATCGCGCTGATGCTGGCGATCTTTCTCGGGGCACTGGACCAGACCATCGTCGCCGTTTCGATGCCGGCCATCTCCGCGCAATTCAAGGACGTCAGCCTGCTGGCCTGGGTGATTTCCGGCTACATGGTGGCCATGACCGTGGCAGTGCCGATCTACGGCAAACTGGGCGACCTGTACGGGCGGCGCAAGCTGATGCTGTTCGGCATGGGCCTGTTCACCCTGGCGTCGGTGTTCTGCGGCATGGCCCAGAGCATGGAGCAACTGGTCTTGGCGCGGATCTTCCAGGGCATCGGAGCCGGCGGAATGATCTCGGTGAGCCAGGCGATCATCGGTGACATCGTGCCGCCCCGGGAACGCGGTCGTTATCAGGGCTATTTCAGCAGCATGTACGCCGTGGCCAGCGTGGCCGGCCCGGTGCTCGGCGGCTACATGACCGAATACCTGTCCTGGCGCTGGGTATTTTTGATCAACCTGCCGCTGGGCCTGGGTGCCTGGCTGGTGGCCTGTCGCACGCTGGTGGGCCTGCCGATTCCGCAACGCAAACCGATCATCGATTACCTGGGCACCGTGCTGATGATCATCGGGCTGACGGCGTTGTTGCTGGGCATCACGCAGATCGGTCAGGGCCATTCGTGGCGCAGTTCCGAAGTGCTGGCGCTGCTGGCGAGTGCGGTACTCGTGCTGGGGCTGTTCGTCGCCCACGAGCGGCGGGCACGGGAGCCGTTGCTGCCCATGCATCTGTTCGCCAACCGCAATGCGATCCTGTGCTGGTGCACGATTTTCTTCACCAGTTTCCAGGCCATCTCGCTGATTGTATTGATGCCGTTGCGCTTCCAGAGCGTGACCGGCGCCGGTGCCGACAGCGCCGCCCTGCACCTGCTGCCGCTGGCCATGGGCTTGCCGATTGGCGCGTATTTCGCCGGCCGCCGTACCTCCGTGACCGGACGCTACAAACCGATGATCCTCACCGGCGCCGCGCTGATGCCCATTGCGATTCTTGGCATGGCGTTCAGCCCGCCGCAGGCATTCGTCGTGAGCAGCCTGTTCATGTTGCTTTGCGGGATTTCCTCCGGCATGCAGTTCCCGACGTCATTGGTGGGCACGCAGAACTCGGTGGAGCAACGGGACATCGGCGTGGCCACCAGCACCACCAATCTGTTCCGTTCGCTGGGTGGTGCGGTCGGCGTCGCGTTGATGTCGGCGCTGCTGCTGGCGCTGTTGCAGGATTCAAGCTTCGCGCACCTGGCCGGCTCGTCGCTGATTGCCGAAGGCCGTTCGGGGAATGTGTTGCTGGACGGCTTGAACGCCGCACCGGGTGATGCACAGAACGCCTTGCGTGCCGAGTTGTTGCTGACGTTCCGGCACTTGCTGACGGTCAGTGCGGTGGTGTCGTTGCTGGGGCTGGCGGCGGCGATTGCCATGCCGAACATGTTGTTGCGCGGGCGCGAGGACAAGGTTCGATAGACAGACCGTGTTGCCTGCAATCGCGAGCAAGCCCGCTCCCACATGTGATCTCTGGTGTACACAACACTGCAATCACTGGAGATCCAATGTGGGAGCGCGCCTGCTCGCGATATGGCCTTGTGTGGCGAGGGAACTTGCTCCCTCGCCACAAGTGCTCGTATTACTGCCGGGTGCGCAGTTGCTGCTGCAAGTTCTGGATCTGCGCCTGAAGGGTGTTGATGTTGCGGGTGACCTGGCTGCGGAACGCATCGAACTCGGCAGTGTTGGTCGAGCCCTGTGCGGCGGCCGGACGGTTGTCCTGCTGGCTCTTGAGCACGATCATGTCTTGCTCAAGACGCTCGATGGCGGCGCTCGGGTTGCCTTGCTTCTTCAGCGCGACGATATCGGCGCCCAGGCTTTTCAGCTGTGCATCGAGTTTTTCGGCGTCGGACGGGGTATTTTTCAGGGCGGCCAATTCACCGTTCAAGGTTTTGACCTGAGCCTGCAACTGCGTATTGGCTGCCTGATGTTCAGTGTCCCGGGCAGCCAGCTGCGTCAGGCGTTTGTCCAGTTCGGTGGTTTGCGCGGTCATTTGTGCCAGGCGCTTATCCAGGTCCGAGGCCTGGCCGGCAACACCTTGCTGCTGGGCGCTCTGGTCCTGGAGTTTGTTTTCCAGCTGGCGGATTTGCAGCTTCAAGGCCTCGCTGTCGGTGGTGACGTTGGTCTGACTGGCGACAACTTTTCCGGAAATATCCTGCAAGCGCCCCGCCGCTTCCTCACTGATACGCGCGAAACTTTCCTGGGTCGCCACCAATTGCTGTTCCATCAGGGAAATCTGCTGGAAGCTCCACCAGGCCAGGACCGCGAACGCAATGACCAGTGCCCCGACCAACGCCCAAAGGGGGCCGGTGCTCGCCGCCTTGACCTTCACCACCGGCGCCGGGCGCGAATGCACGACCGTGCGGGCAGTGGGCGGAAAATCGTCGTCGAGAACGTCTGCACGCAGGCTCGGTACATCGTCGAAGTCGTCGTTGGCATCGTTTCGCATGGACATTGAGTCAACCTTAGTGAATCACATAATGGCTTTCTGCCGCGCAGTATAAACCCCACAGCCGTAACCATTGACCCCGAAGCCCCGTTTCCGGTTCAGTCAGGGGTCGTTGTTCGAGCGTCAGCGATTAGCCTGGGCCTTCCACCAGCCACAGAATTCATCGAGCGCCGTCCAGAGGCTGACCTTGGGATCGTAATCCAGATAATGCCGGGCGCGGCTGATGTCCAGGGTGAAATTTTTGTTCATGACCTGCATGCCCAGACGCGACAGCGTCGGTTCGGGACGCCCCGGCCACAACTTGCACACACCCTCGTTGAGCGCCGCCACGCTGTAGGCCAGGCCGTAGGAACGGTAGCGGGTAACCTGTGGGACTTCCATGTTGCGCATGACGTAATTGACCACGTCCCACAGGGGAACCGGCGCGCCGTTGCTGATGTTGTAAGCCTTGCCCAACGCAGAACCGCTGGCTAGCAAACTGCTGAGCAACGCTTCGTTGAGGTTTTGCACGCTGGTGAAATCAACTTTGTTCAGACCGTTGCCGATGATTGCCAGGCGCCGCTTGCGCTGCATGTTCAACAGGCGCGGGAAGATGCTCATGTCGCCGGCCCCGGTGACGAAACGCGGACGCAGGGCCAGGGTTTCGAGGCCGAACTCCTGGGCGCCGAAGACTTTTTGTTCGGCCAGGTACTTGGTGGCGGCGTAAGGGTGCTTGAAGCGCTTGGGCACCTGCTCTTCGGTCAGGCCCTGGTGATCGCGACCATCGAAGTAGATCGACGGCGACGACAAATGCACCAGCCGCCGAACCCGTTGCTTCAGGCAGGCTTCGACCACGTTCTCGGTGACCTGGACGTTGCCCTGATGGAAGTCCTGATAACGTCCCCATAAACCGACAGCGCCGGCGCAATGCACCACGGCCTCGACGTCCGAACACAGTTCGCGCGCCAGTTCCGGGTCGCTCAAGTCACCCCGGATGAACTCGGCACCGCGGCGTACCAGATGCTCCACACTCTCGGCCCGGCGACCGTTGACCCGCACGTCCAGGCCCTGCTCCAGGGCAAAACGCGCAAAGCGCCCGCCAATGAAGCCGCTTGCGCCGGTAACCAGAATCTTCATGAATTGCTCCGAATATTTCGTTTTGCGTATTACGTGAGGTCTTGACGCTGCGCGTCAGTCCAAGGGCACCAGCCATTGCTTCGATGCGCTGACCAATTGATCGGTGAGCAGCCCCAGCAACTGGCCGCCATTACGCCAATGATGCCAGTACAGCGGCACATCGATCGGCTTATCTGGCAGCAACTCCTGCAAGACGCCCCTTTCCAGTTGCTCGCGCACCTGCAGTTCCGGGACCAGGCCCCAGCCGAGCCCGGCTTCCGTCAGCCGAATGAAACCTTCGGAGGACGGGCATAAATGGTGTTCGAAACCACCCTCGACGCCGAGGGACGCAAGATACCGATGCTGCAGGAAATCGTCCGGGCCAAACACCAGCGCCGGGGTACGGGCCAACTGATCGGCGCGTACGCCTCGCGGAAAATGCCGGGCAATAAAGGCCGGGCTGGCCAGTGCACGGTAACGCATAGCCCCCAGCAATACGCTGCGCGCACCCGCCACCGGACGCTCGCTGGCACAGACGCAGGCCGCCACCTCACCGGCGCGCATGCGCTTGAGGCCGACGGTCTGGTCCTCGACCACCAGATCCATCAACAAATGTTGTTCCGCGCAAAACGCCCCCACGGCCTGCGCCCACCACGTGGCCAGGCTGTCAGCGTTCAGGGCGATCCGCAGGCGTTCGGGCAGGCCCTCTTCATCCAGCGCCGGCACCAGGCTTTGCAAATCCCGTTCAAGCAAGCGCACCTGCTGCACATGGTTGAGCAGCCGCCGACCGATTTCCGTCGGCGTTGGCGGCGTGGCCCGCACCAGCACCGGCTGGCCAACCCGCGCTTCCAGCAGCTTGATGCGCTGGGAAATCGCCGATTGCGACAGCCCCAGCACCTGGGCCGCCCGTTCAAAACCGGCCTGTTCGACCACGGCCGCGAGAGCAGAAAGCAATTTATAGTCGAACATCAGTTTTCCTAATGAGCGATCAGCAAGATTTGTTTTTCTTATACAACCTTCACAAGGACAATGACCAGCAAGAACTCTTGAACAAGGATCACCCACATGGCTGGCGAAACTTCATTGGCAACACTGCTGCGCAGCATGAGCCCGCAACTCAATGCCGGCGAATACGTGTTCTGCACCCTGCGCGACGGCAAGTTGCCCAGGGATCTGGAGATTGTCGGCAGCTTCCGCGAACAGGAAGGCCTGACCGTGATTCTCGAACGCTGCCACGCCGAAAAGGCCGGATTCAGCTTCGACTACGTCGCCGCCTGGATCACCTTGAACGTGCATTCGGCCCTCGAAGCAGTCGGCCTGACCGCCGCGTTCGCCACGGCACTTGGCCAGGCAGGAATCAGCTGCAACGTGATTGCCGGCTACTACCACGACCATTTGTTTGTCGGCCAGGCCGACGCCGACCGTGCCCTGCAAGTGCTGCGGGATCTGGCAGCCAACGCGGAGTAAAAAATCATGTGGCAAAGTTATGTGAACGGGCTGCTCGTGGCCTTCGGCCTGATCATGGCGATCGGGACCCAGAATGCGTTTGTCCTGGCGCAAAGCCTGCGGCGTGAGCATCACCTGCCGGTGGCGGCCCTGTGTGTGGCCTGCGATGCCCTGTTGGTGGCCGCCGGAGTGTTCGGCCTGGCGACCGTACTGGCACAAAATCCGACGCTGTTGGCGATTGCCCGCTGGGGCGGCGCAGCGTTTCTGTTGTGGTACGGCAGCCAGGCGCTGCGTCGGGCCTTTTCGACACAGAGCCTGCAAGAGGGCGAAAGCCAGACCGTGCGCTCACTGCGGGCAGTCATGTTCAGTGCGTTGGCGGTGACGCTGCTCAACCCGCACGTCTATCTGGACACCGTTTTGCTGATCGGCTCCCTCGGCGCACAACAAACCGAGCCCGGCGCTTATGTAGTAGGCGCGGCCAGTGCCTCGCTGCTTTGGTTCTTCACCCTGGCGCTCGGTGCGGCATGGCTGGCACCGTGGCTCGCCCGCCCCAGTACCTGGCGAATTCTCGATCTGTTGGTGGCGGTGATGATGTTTGCCGTAGCGCTGCAGTTAATCGTAGCCATCTGATTCGCGAACCTCTATTCCACACAGTTGTTGCGTGGTTATGCCGTCCCCCCGGTGCTATGATCCGACTCCCTGCGCCGCAAAGAGTACAAACTCCCCGGCGCTTGTCTGGCCGCCCGTGATCGGCCTTGCGCTCACCGCAACTGACCTGATTAGGAGAATCATCATGGCTTTCGAATTGCCGCCGCTGCCGTACGCACACGATGCCCTGCAGCCGCACATTTCCAAGGAAACCCTGGAATACCACCACGACAAGCACCACAACACTTATGTCGTGAACCTGAACAACCTGGTGCCAGGCACCGAGTTCGAAGGCAAGACCCTGGAAGAAATCGTCAAGACTTCCTCGGGCGGTATCTTCAACAACGCCGCACAGGTCTGGAACCACACTTTCTACTGGAACTGCCTGGCGCCAAACGCCGGTGGTCAACCAACCGGCGCACTGGCTGAAGCCATCAACGCAGCGTTCGGTTCGTTCGACAAGTTCAAGGAAGAGTTCAGCAAGACTTCCATCGGCACCTTCGGTTCCGGTTGGGGCTGGCTGGTGAAGAAGGCTGACGGTTCCCTGGCCCTGGCCAGCACCATCGGCGCCGGCAACCCGCTGACCAACGGCGACACCCCGCTGCTGACCTGCGACGTCTGGGAACACGCTTACTACATCGACTACCGCAACCTGCGTCCGAAGTATGTCGAAGCGTTCTGGAACCTGGTCAACTGGAAATTCGTGGCTGAGCAGTTCGAAGGCAAAACCTTCACCGCTTAAGCTCGACGCCAGTCAAAAAACCCGGCTTTTGCCGGGTTTTTTATTGCCCGGGATTTCCAACGTTCGGCAGAGCCCCTTCGCGAGCAGGCTCGCTCCCACATTGGATCGGTCTACACCGGACCACTGTGGGAGCGAGCTTGCTCGCGATGAACGATGACGCGGTCAACCTGACTGAATACCTATCCCTGCGGATCGACGTTATCCAACGCACGATTTACCGCCAGTTCCGCCAGCATAATGATCTGCGCAATGGCCAACGCCGTGTTGCGCTGAGGGCCGGTCAGGAAGGTGGCGAAATCACTCGCCATGACGTTGGCTGAAGCCAGTGATTCACAGGCGTGGGCAAGAAGGCTTTCAGTGTCCATGTCGGGGACAATCATGAACATGGTGCGGGGGTTGTAGGGTTTGGTGGTGCTGCTGGGGGGATCGGGGATTAATTTGTCCATAAAACCATTCCTCTAGCGCTGGGGCCACCACTTGCCGTTTCTCACGCGGTGAAGAAGAGGTGGCAGCTATGTGCGAGGTGAGAAACCGGTATGGACACCCGGGCCAGACCTAAGTCTGCCCGCACACAGCTGCCATGACGCATTTACAGACAGCGGAATAGCTGGCGGCGATTATGCGTGCACAGGCTCTGGATGACCATAAGTAGCCGGGTTCTCACACCCGATCGCTGAGTTTTCAGCGACAGGCAAAGGTTATTCAGCCCACTTCCGACGGACAACCTGAAAACTGCGTGGGAAACTTCTGGCGCTTTCCTACACCGCGCCATCTCGCAAAAACGTAACGCGGAGCATCCCTGGCCACACTCCCACGCGGACGTGTGGAAACGATATGTTGGGGTGTGGCTGCAAATGCAATGTCGACTGTCCCGCCATCTTCGCGAGCAGGCTCGCTCACATTGGGCCCCCGGTTTTCAGTCGGTACTTCTGGTCACTGAAGATCCCCGTGGGAGCGAGCTTGCTCGCGAAAAACGCCAGGACAACGCGGGCATTCA
>NZ_AKJL01000014.1 GCF_000282355.1 Pseudomonas sp. GM49 | reverse complement strand
CGCCGCCAGTGGCGGCATCGCGCAGGCCATCGCCGCCGCGCACAAGATCGCCCCGGGCAAACCGGTAGAGATTGAAGTGGAAAGCCTGGAGGAACTGAAAGAAGCGCTGGCGGCCGGTGCCGACATCATCATGCTCGACGAACTGAGCCTGGACGACATGCGCGAAGCCGTGCGCCTGAATGCCGGCAAAGCCAAGCTGGAGGCCAGCGGCGGGATCAATGAAAGCACGTTGCTGCCGATTGCACAGACCGGGGTGGATTACATTTCGATCGGTGCGATGACCAAAGATGTGAAGGCGGTCGATCTATCGATGCGCCTGAGTCTCTGATCACACGGATGTGAGTTGCCAAAACTGTAGGAGCGAGCTTGCTCGCGATGAGGGTGGCACATTCAAGAAATGTGCAAGCTGACACGCCGTCATCGCGAGCAAGCTCGCTCCTACATAAGTGTCACACCACCAGATTGTTCATTTCGCAGTACTCTTCCCACTCGACACCCAACACCTCGGCCGCCTCCTTGTGCAGCTTCAGGCGTTCTGTCTCGTACTCCTGCGGCGTTGAGGTGTACTTGAGTGTCAATTCCCACGGCTGCAAGCCCTGGGCTTCCGCTTCGTCCTCGAACGCCCACTGAATCTGGTCTTTCTGATCATCGGCGGGCAAGTCCTTGATCTCTTCAGCTAGCTGGGGCGAATCGAGCAAATACTTCTTCAGAGCCTCTTCGTGTCGGGCTTCCTGGGTCATCTCTTTATCGGTCATGGCGTTCTCGCTGATCTGGGAATGGAAGATGGATCTGGATCTTCAAGGATCTCTCTGACACAAAAACCGGATCAGGCCCGGTTTATCTGGCCTTCAGAACCATTCTGGATCATCTGAAAACTGCTGGGCGTTGCTCAGGCAGGCTCCGAATATAGGACGTTTGGCCGCGGATTTACACGTCTCTTTGCATCTGCCCGCAAAAAGTTGTGCACACGATGTTTTGATGATGGCGGGAACATAAATTCAAACAGCGATCAGGACCGCGAACTCGAGAACCTCAAGCGTACCGTCGAGGACCTGAGCAGAAAGGTGGAATCACCGAGGGGGATATGGTGCCCGAGACAGGAATCGAACCTGCGACCTTCGCGTTACGAGTGCGCTGCTCTACCGGCTGAGCTACACGGGCGGTGGGCTAAACCTAGCACTGAGTTTCGACTCCGGCAACTTCACCAATCATCTCAGTGATCTACAGACAAAAAAATGCCCCACCGTTTTCACGGCAGGGCATTTTTTAAAACGTTGAAGCGGTCAGGCGTGGGGCGTGATTAAACGCCCGAAGCCTTGGCGGCTGCCACGTCTTTGATGGACAGCTTGATACGGCCGCGGTTGTCCACGTCCAGTACCAGTACTTCCACTTCCTGACCTTCTTTCAGGATGTCGGTCACTTTCTCAACGCGAGCGTCGCTCAGCATGGAGATGTGAACCAGACCGTCCTTGCCTGGCAGGATGTTGACGAATGCGCCGAAGTCGACGATGCGCTCAACCTTACCGACATAGATCTTGCCGATTTCGGCTTCAGCGGTGATGCCCAGAACGCGCTGACGGGCAGCTTCTGCCGCTTCCTTGGTTTCGCCGAAGATCTTGATCGAACCGTCGTCTTCGATGTCGATCGAAGCCTTGGTTTCTTCACAGATCGCACGAATGGTCGCGCCGCCTTTACCGATGACGTCACGGATTTTGTCGGTGTCGATTTTCATCGCGATCATGGTCGGAGCGTTGGCCGACAGTTCGGTACGCGACTGGCCAATGATCTGGTTCATCTGGCCGAGGATGTTCAGGCGCGCTTCCAGGGCTTGGCCCAGAGCGATCTCCATGATTTCCTCGGTGATGCCCTTGATCTTGATGTCCATCTGCAGCGCGGTGACGCCTTTGGCGGTACCGGCTACCTTGAAGTCCATGTCGCCCAGGTGGTCTTCGTCACCCAGGATGTCGGTCAGGACGGCGAATTTCTCGCCTTCTTTAACCAGACCCATGGCGATACCGGCAACCGGCGCCTTCATCGGCACGCCGGCGTCCATCAGGGCCAGGGAAGCACCGCAAACGGAAGCCATGGAGCTCGAACCGTTGGATTCGGTGATTTCCGAAACCACGCGGATGGTGTACGGGAACACATCAGCGGCAGGCAGCATGGCCGAAACCGAACGACGGGCCAGACGGCCGTGACCGATTTCACGACGACCGGCGCCACCCATGCGACCACACTCGCCCACCGAGAACGGAGGGAAGTTGTAGTGCAGCATGAACGGGTCTTTTTTCTCGCCTTCCAGGGTGTCCAGCAGCTGCGCGTCACGGGCGGTGCCCAGAGTCGCGACTACCAGAGCCTGGGTTTCGCCACGGGTGAACAGTGCCGAACCGTGGGTCTTTGGCAGAACACCGACTTCGATGTTCAGCGGACGCACGGTGCGAGTGTCGCGACCGTCGATACGTGGCTTGCCGTTTACGATGTTTTCGCGAACGGTGCGGTATTCGATTTCGCCGAAAGCCGCTTTGACTTCGGCGGAGGAAGGCTGGCCTTCTTCACCGGACAGCTTGGCAACGACCTGATCCTTCAACTCACCCAGGCGAGCGTAACGGTCGGCCTTGACGGTGATGGTGTAGGCCTGGGAGATCGCTTCGCCGAACTCGGCACGGATAGCGCCCAGCAGTTCGGTGGCTTCAGGCTGTGGAGCCCAGGTCCAGGTTGGCTTGGCAGCTTCGGCAGCCAGTTCTTTGACAGCGTTGATCACAACCTGGAATTCGTCGTGAGCAAACAGTACCGCGCCCAGCATCTGGTCTTCGGTCAGCTCTTTGGCTTCCGACTCAACCATCAGCACAGCGTCCGAAGTACCGGCAACGACCATGTCCAGGCTCGAAGCAGCCTGTTGCTCGTAAGTCGGGTTCAGCAGGTAGCCGGTGCTTTCGTGGAACGCAACGCGGGCAGCGCCGATCGGGCCATCGAAAGGAATGCCGGAGATGGCCAGGGCAGCCGAGGTACCGATCATCGCAGCGATGTCCGGATCGGTCTTCTTGCTGGTGGAAACGACGGTGCAGACAACCTGCACTTCGTTCATGAAGCCTTCCGGGAACAGCGGACGGATCGGACGGTCGATCAGTCGGGAAGTCAGGGTTTCTTTCTCGGAAGGACGGCCTTCGCGCTTGAAGAAACCGCCGGGGATCTTGCCGGCAGCGTAAGTCTTTTCCTGGTAGTGAACAGACAGAGGGAAGAAGCCCTTGCCTGGATCGGCTTGCTTGGCACCGACTACGGTCACCAATACGCTGACGTCGTCGTCAACGGTGACCAATACTGCGCCGGAGGCCTGACGGGCGATACGGCCAGTCTCGAGGGTAACGGTCGACTGACCGAACTGGAATTTTTTGATTACCGGGTTCACGGTGTCCTACCTTCTTTGTGGCTCTTGGGGGAACTGGTTTCTTGCGAAATTCTTGGGCAACGCCGGGAATCGGCCCGACCGGTTGTCCGGGGTGTACTCACACAGGTA
This sequence comes from Pseudomonas sp. GM49, assembly GCF_000282355.1. GTDB lineage: Bacteria > Pseudomonadota > Gammaproteobacteria > Pseudomonadales > Pseudomonadaceae > Aquipseudomonas. The sequence goes on along the minus strand of NZ_AKJL01000014.1, from coordinate 44,103 downwards.
ATACGGTAAAGCAGACATCCAGATAAAACTTGAGGCTGGGAGCCTGCCATGCGCCGGCGGGAAACCCGCTGACGCACGACAGACAACCAACCTCTAGCGCAATCGCTTATTAGCGACGCAGACCCAGGCGAGCGATCAGAGCGCTGTAACGGCTCACGTCCTTGCCTTTCAGGTAGTCCAGCAGCTTACGACGCTGGTTAACCATGCGGATCAGACCACGACGGGAGTGGTGATCTTTACCGTTGGCCTTGAAGTGACCTTGCAGTTTGTTGATGTTGGCGGTCAGCAGTGCAACTTGCACTTCTGGCGAACCAGTGTCACCAACAGCTTGCTGGTAGTCAGCTACGATTTGAGCTTTTTCTTGAACGTCGAGAGCCATGAGGCAATCCTTTTATCAGGAAACTGTTTCAGAAACAGTTTCAACAGGCCAGGGACAAATCCCTGTATCTAAAAATGAGTAGTGACCGTGCCTGTTAACAGCCACCCTCGTCCGGTCATTCTGACCGAATCAGTCGACGTGGCGCGATACGCCCGTCTTCGCTCACTTCACCAATACCGATGAAGCGACCATTGTGATCCTGTACCCGCACCATGCCGAACTTCGGAGCATCCGGGGCACGTACCGGCTGGCCGTTGAGCCAGTAGAACGCGCTCGCTTCCGAGAACTGCAACAGTGGCCAATCCAGCAGGCCGCTGTCCGATGGCATCAGGAAGCGATCGACCGCTTCGTTGCCGCCTTCGGCATGTACCGCTTCCAGCTCTTCCAGGGTAACCGTCTGCGCCAGGGTGAATGGCCCGGCCTGGGTACGTCGCAGTTCTGCAACGTAAGCGCCACAACCGAGTTGCTCACCGATATCCTCCACCAGGGTACGGATATAGGTGCCTTTGCTGCAATCCACCGCCAGCCGCGCAGTATCACCTTCGAAGGCCAGCAATTCCAAGCGCGTAATAGTAACAGAACGCGGTTCGCGCTCCACTACTTCACCAGCACGGGCCAACTTGTACAGCGGCTGCCCATCACGCTTGAGTGCCGAGTACATCGGCGGTATCTGACTGATTTGCCCACGAAATTTCGGCAGTACAGCCTCGATATCGGAGCGACCAACGGTCACCGGACGCTCCTGCAAAACTTCACCTTCGGCATCCGCCGTGGTGGTGGTCTTACCCAGTTGCGCCAGGGTTTCATAACCCTTGTCGGAATCGAGCAGGTACTGCGAGAACTTGGTGGCCTCGCCGAAGCACAGCGGCAACACGCCTGTGGCCAAGGGATCGAGACTGCCGGTGTGTCCGGCCTTCTCGGCATTGAGCAACCAGCGAACCTTCTGCAAGGCCGCGTTGGAGGTGAACCCCAGCGGCTTGTCGAGCAGGATGATGCCACTGACGTTACGACGGATACGTTTGACCTGAGCCACCGATTACTCCTTGGTGTCTTCGGCTTCTGCCGCAACCGGATGCTGATTGTCTTCAGCCACTGCGCGCTCGATCAATGCCGACAGGTGCGCACCACGCACGACGCTTTCGTCGTAGTGGAAGTGCAGCTGCGGAACGCTGCGCAGCTTCATCTCGCGAGCCAGTTGCATGCGCAGGAAGCCGGCGGCGGAGTTCAGCACCTTGATGCTTTGTGCGATTTCTTCGGCGCTATCCTGCCCCATCACGGTGATGAAGATCTTGGCGTGACCGACGTCACGACTGACTTCCACTGCGGTAATAGTGACCAGGCCGACGCGCGGGTCTTTGACTTCACGACGGATCAGTTGTGCCAGCTCACGCTGCATCTGATCGCCGATACGTTGGGTACGGCTATATTCTTTTGCCATGTATTGTTACCTGTTACTGCCCCACGGTGAAACCCGCAAGGTCTGAAAGCGGCAAACGCCCGGCCTGACAAAAGCCAGACCGGGCGTTGCGTTTAGAGTCCTGGTGGCGAGCTGCGCATTTGCATGCGGCTACCCGTCACGGCTCCTGAAGTTCGCGAGTTAGAGGCTGCGAGCAACCTGCACCTTCTCGAAGACTTCGATCTTGTCACCGACCTTGACGTCGTTGTAGCTCTTCACGCCGATACCGCATTCCATGCCGGCACGTACTTCGGAAGCGTCATCCTTGAAGCGGCGCAGGGATTCCAGCTCGCCTTCGAAGATAACGATGTCTTCACGCAGTACACGGATTGGACGGTTACGGTGAACGACACCTTCGATCACCATGCAACCTGCGATCGCGCCAAACTTCGGCGAACGGAACACGTCACGCACTTCGGCGATACCCAGGATGTTCTCGCGAACATCGCTGCCGAGCATACCGGTCAGGGCTTTCTTGACGTCTTCGATGATGTCGTAGATCACGTTGTAGTAACGCATGTCCAGACCTTCCTGCTCGACGATCTTGCGCGCGCCGGCATCGGCACGCACGTTGAAGCCGAACAGTACAGCGTTGGAGGCCAGCGCCAGGTTAGCGTCGGATTCGGTGATACCACCGACGCCGCCACCGACCACACGCACTTGCACTTCGTCGTTACCCAGGCCGTTCAAGGCACCGTTCAACGCTTCCAGCGAGCCACGGACGTCGGATTTGAGGACGATGTTGAGCGTCTTCTTCTCTTCCTGGCCCATGCTTTCGAAGATGTTTTCCAGCTTGCCGGCGTGAGCCCGGGCCAGTTTGACTTCGCGGAATTTGCCTTGACGGAACAGAGCCACTTCACGGGCTTTCTTCTCGTCGGCAACCACGCTCATCTCGTCGCCGGCATCCGGAGTACCGTCCAGGCCGAGGATCTCGACAGGGATGGCAGGACCGGCTTCCTTGATGGCTTTGCCGTTCTCGTCGAGCATGGCGCGAACACGGCCATAGTTCGAACCGACCAGGACCATGTCGCCCTGGCGCAGCGTACCGTCCTGAACCAGAACGGTAGCTACAGGGCCGCGGCCCTTGTCCAGACGGGATTCAACCACGACACCACGGCCAGGAGCCGATGGTGTTGCAGTCAATTCCAGGACTTCGGCTTGCAGCAATACCGCTTCGAGCAGTTCGTCTACACCGGTACCCATCTTCGCCGAGACCGGTACGAATGGCGTGTCACCACCCCACTCTTCCGACGTCACGCCGTGAACCGACAGTTCGCTACGGATACGATCGAGGTCAGCACCTGGCTTGTCGATCTTGTTCACCGCGACAACCAGCGGAACGCCAGCAGCCTGAGCGTGCTGAACAGCTTCGATGGTTTGCGGCATCACACCGTCGTCCGCTGCAACCACGAGGATCACGATGTCGGTCGCCTTGGCACCACGGGCACGCATCGCGGTGAACGCGGCGTGACCAGGGGTGTCGAGGAACGTCACCATGCCACGGTCGGTTTCAACGTGGTACGCACCGATGTGCTGGGTGATACCACCGGCTTCGCCAGCAGCAACCTTGGCACGACGGATGTAGTCGAGCAGGGAAGTCTTACCGTGGTCAACGTGGCCCATTACGGTCACGACCGGCGCACGGGAAACTGCCTCGCCTTCAAACTTCAGGGACTCGGCCAGGGAATCTTCCAGGGCGGTGTCGCTGACCAGGGTCACTTTGTGGCCCAGCTCTTCGGCAACCAACTGGGCAGTTTCCTGATCCAGTACCTGGTTGATGGTCGCTGGAGTACCCAGTTTGAACATGAACTTGATGATTTCAGCAGCCTTCACCGACATCTGTTGAGCGAGATCGCCAACAGTGATGGTTTCGCCGATCTTCACTTCGCGCACGACAGGGCCGGTCGGGCTCTGGAAACCGTGAGCGTTGCGCTTCTTCAGCTTGGCCTTGCCGCGACCACCACGACGGAAGCCATCGCTTTCTTCGTCGGTAGTACGTGGAGCAACGCGTGGAGCCGGCGCCTTTTCCTTGACCGAAGCACGATGCGGAGCGTTTTTGCGCTCGCCATCGCCGCCACCGCGACGACTGTTGTCGTCGGCACGTGGTTTGTCCGGACGACGCTGTTCGTCACGCTTGCGAGTGTCGGCCGCAGGAGCCGGGGCAGCCGCCACAACCGGAGCGCTTTCGCGCACAGGCTCGGCCACTGCGACAGGCGCTGCGACAGGTTCGGCAGGAGCGGTCTGCGCAGCAGCAGGCTGGCGGCGCGCTTCTTCTTCGGCGCGACGCTTGGCTTCTTCTTCAGCCTTCTGACGTGCAGCATTTTCTACTGCGCGACGTTCATCCAGTTCACGCTTGCGCTCGGCTTCGATTTCTTCCGGGCTGCGCTGTACGAAGACTTTCTTCTTGCGTACTTCAACGCTGATGCTTTTGCTGCCAGCAACCCGCAGGGTGCTGGTGGTTTTACGCTGCAGCGTAATCTTGCGTGGTTCTTCCACTTTCGCCTTGTGGCTGCTTTTCAAGTGAGTCAGCAACGATTGCTTCTCACTGTCAGTCACATGTTCTTCGGCGGCGGTGTGCGGCAGACCTGCCTCACGCATCTGCTGCAACAGGCGCTCTACCGGTGTTTTGACCTCATCGGCCAGTTGTTTCACCGTGACTTGCGTCATGCACTTCTCTCCTCAGGCCGCGCCTAATTACTCGAACCAGTGGGCTCGGGCGGCCATGATCAACTTGCCGGCACGATCATCGTCAATGCCGTCGATGTCGAGCAGGTCGTCAATAGACTGCTCGGCCAGGTCTTCGCGGGTAATTACGCCGCGCACCGCCAGTTCCATCGCCAAATCCTTGTCCATACCCTCAAGCGAGAGCAGGTCTTCGGCCGGATGGGCGTCTGCCAGCTTTTCCTCAGTAGCGATGGCTTTGGTCAACAAGCGATCCTTGGCACGAGCGCGAAGCTCGTTGACGATTTCCTCGTCAAAGCCGTCGATGTTGAGCATTTCTTCCAACGGTACGTAGGCAATCTCTTCCAGGCTGGTGAAGCCTTCATCAACCAGCACCTGAGCCAGCTCTTCGTCGACTTCCAGCTCGTCGATGAAGTTGCGCAGGATGTCGCCGGTTTCTGCTTGCTGTTTAGCCTGGATGTCCGATTCGGTCATCACGTTCAGGGTCCAGCCAGTCAACTGGCTAGCCAGACGCACGTTCTGACCACCGCGACCGATGGCCTGAGCCAGATTGTCTGCGCCAACGGCGATGTCCATTGCGTGGGCATCTTCGTCAACGATAATTGCCGCAACCTCGGCCGGGGACATGGCGTTGATCACGAACTGAGCCGGGTTGTCGTCCCAAAGAACGATATCAACACGCTCACCGCCCAACTCACCCGACACTGCCTGGACGCGCGAACCGCGCATACCGATGCAAGCGCCTTGCGGGTCGATGCGTTTGTCCTTGGAGCGAACGGCGATCTTGGCGCGCGAACCCGGATCACGGGACGCAGCCATCACTTCGATCAGGCCTTCGGCAATTTCCGGCACTTCGATGCGGAACAACTCGATCAGCATTTCCGGCGCGGTACGCGACAGGATCAACTGCGGGCCGCGGTTCTCGGTGCGGATTTCCTTGAGCAGCGCACGCAGGCGCACGCCAACCCGGAATGTTTCGCGAGAAATGATGTCTTCACGGGCCAGCAACGCTTCAGCGTTGTTGCCCAGATCGACGATCACGTTATCGCGGGTGACTTTTTTCACGGTGCCGGAGATGATTTCACCCAGGCGCTCGCGGTAAGCGTCAACAACCTGAGCGCGCTCGGCTTCGCGTACTTTCTGCACGATGACTTGCTTGGCAGTCTGTGCAGCAATGCGGCCGAACTCGATGGATTCGATTTTCTCTTCGACAACGTCACCGACCTTGGCGCCAGGATGCGTTTCGGCAACCTTGCTCGGCCAGGTTTCGATGGCCGGATCGTCCAGGTCTGCTTCCTCGACGACCGTCCAGCGACGGAAAGTCTCGTAAGCGCCAGTGTGGCGATTGATTTCCACACGCAGATCAACTTCGTCTTCAAAACGCTTTTTGGTCGCAGTGGCCAGAGCCAGCTCCAGCGCTTCAAAAATCACGTTTGCCGGTACGCCCTTTTCATTGGATACCGACTCAACAACCAGCAGTACTTCTTTGCTCATCGTACGCCTCGCCTTTCGCAAGCCATTGGATCCGCGGGATCCGCAGTATCTGGCACGCCTCAGTCAAAACTGGGAATAATGTTGGCCTTGTCGATCATATCGATCGGCAACAGGAACTCATGGTCTTCTACTTGCACCACTACATCCTGCTCTTCTACGCCGCGCAGAAGGCCCTGAAAGTTGCGTCGTCCTTCAAAAGGCGAGCGCAGCTTGATCTTCACTTGTTCACCGGCAAATTTTGCAAACTGCTCAAGAGTGAACAGCGGGCGTTCCATGCCAGGCGAGGAAACTTCAAGGGTGTATTCAACGGCGATTGGATCTTCAACATCCAGCACACCGCTGATCTGACGGCTGACGATGGCGCAATCGTCCACCAGCACGCCGCCTTCTTTATCGATATAAACGCGCAACATTGAGTGGCGACCCTGGGCCGAAAACTCAATACCCCAGCATTCATAGCCTAGGGCCACGACCACCGGGGCCAGCAAGGCCTGCAACTCTTCTAGCTTGCTCGACACCTGAACCCCCTAGTGCATGTATGTGCATGCTATGCAAAATAAAAAAATGGGCTAAACGCCCATCCTTGAAACGCCGTCGAACAGCGGCGTTGAAAGTGTCCAGCTAACAAAAAGCCCCTTAAAAGGGGCTCCTTAAACTGGTTGCGGGGGCCGGATTTGAACCGACGACCTTCGGGTTATGAGCCCGACGAGCTACCAGACTGCTCCACCCCGCGACAAAGCTGGGGCGGAAGTATACGACCGATCCCCTACAGGGTCAATGTAACCTTCCACCTGCAAGAAAGCCCGCAACAGCGGGCTCTCCTGACTAATTGGTACCGAGAAGGGGACTCGAACCCCTACACCCTATGGGCACAACCACCTCAAGGTTGCGTGTCTACCAATTCCACCACCTCGGCAATACTACGTTTGAAACCCTTCTTACTTCTGCTCTTGAGCTGGAGGCACGTCAGTCGCTGGAGTAGCCGACTTTTGCTCTTGAAGCACCGGGACATCATCAGAAGCCGGTTGTTGCTTTGGAACTTCCAGTACCGCCGGGTTTGGGAGACCTACTTGAGTCAGCTGGTGAGCCTTCTCTTTAGCAAAGTAACCTAACCCCAAGCTGGTTATGAAAAAACCTGCGGCAAGTATAGCAGTAAACTTACTAAGAAAGGTAGAGGAACCTTGGCTTCCGAACACAGTATTTGAAGCACCTGCTCCGAAAGACGCGCCAGCGTCCGCACCTTTACCCTGCTGCAGCAAAACCAGAGCTACTACGCCCAATGCACCCAGCAGATGAAAAACGACTACGACTGTTTCCAGCATTTTTTCAGTTTCCCGCGGCGCGACAAATCGCACCGAACTCATCTGCATTCAGGGAAGCCCCACCAATGAGGCCCCCATCGATATCCGGCATGCCGAACAGTTCGACCGCATTGGCCGCCTTCACGCTGCCGCCGTATAGAAGCCGCACACCTTGTGCAACCTCAGAATTCTCTGCCGCCAACTGGACGCGAATGGCTGCGTGCACATCCTGCGCCTGTTGTGGCGTAGCAGTCAGCCCGGTGCCAATGGCCCAGACCGGCTCGTAAGCGATCACTGCCTTGGCAAAGGCACCGACACCCAGCTCCTCAATGATACTGCCCAGCTGACGCGAGACAACCTCAAGAGTCTTTCCGGCTTCACGCTGTTCAAGGGTTTCCCCTATGCACAACACCGGAATCAAGCCACATGCCTGCGCCGCTGCGAACTTGCGGATCAGCACTGCGTCCTGCTCGCCCATAATCTGGCGGCGTTCGGAGTGCCCGACAAGCACCAGGGAACAACCTGCATCCACCAACTGACTCGGTGCAACTTCACCGGTCAACGCACCTTGTCCGGATTCCACCGCAGAGTTCTGCGCGCCGACCGAAATCGACTTTCCTTTCAAGCCATCAATCACTTGATTGATATGCAGAAAAGGCGGGAATACCGCGACATCAACACCGCTCGGCAAGGCCAAGTCACGAAGGCCGTTGATCAGCTCAGCGACGCTGGCGCGGGTACCGTGCATCTTCCAGTTACCAGCTACCATAGGGCGACGCATGCTGTACCTCGTCGGTCAAAGTGGGCGCAGATGTTACCCAACACAATCAAGGCTGGCAAGCCGAATTCAGGCAGAAACTTCAGTAACCAGTTTTGCCAGCTCTTCGGCATAGCCACGAACCTGCGTTTCGTCTTCGCCTTCGACCATCACACGTACCAGCGGTTCGGTTCCGGACTTGCGCAACAGCACCCGCCCACGCCCCGCCATGGCCTTGGTCACACGCTCGCTGGCTTCCTTGACCGACGGATGGTCGAGAGGGCTTGCGCCACCACCGAAACGCACATTGATCAGCACCTGAGGGCACTTGCGCAGCGCCTGCCGGGATTGCGCCAGGCCTTCGTCACGCCTGCTCAGCGCCATCAACACCTGCAGCGCCGCAATAATTGCATCACCCGTGGTGGTGTGGCTGAAACACACGATGTGCCCGGAGTTTTCACCACCCACAATCCAGTTGCGCTCCAGCAGCTCGGCAATGACATAGCGGTCACCGACATTGGCACGCACGAATGGAACACCCAGATCAGCAAGGGCCAGCTCCAGCCCCAGGTTACTCATCAGGGTTCCAACCACGCCGCCCTGCAGCTTGTTGTGCTCATGCAGATCACGGGCAATGATGAACAGCAATTCGTCGCCATCCACCACCGCCCCCGTGTGATCGACCATCTGAACGCGGTCACCGTCACCATCGAAGGCGATACCCAGATCGGCCTGCTCAGCGACGACGGCAGCCTGCAGCTGCCCCATATGGGTCGAACCGCAATTGTCGTTGATATTCAAACCATTCGGCTGCGCCGACAGCACGACGACTTCAGCGCCCAACTCGCGGAACACGCTCGGCGCCACTTTGTAAGTCGCACCGTGGGCGCAGTCGATTACGACTTTCATACCCGAGAAGCTGGTGCCGGTCGGCACGCTGCTCTTGCAGAATTCGATATAACGCCCCGACGCATCATTGATACGCGACACCTTGCCGATCTTGCTCGACTCCACCACGGTCATTGGCGTATCGAGCAACTCTTCGATCATCAGCTCGACTTCATCCGGAAGCTTGGTGCCCTTGCCGGAGAAGAACTTGATGCCATTGTCATCATGCGGATTGTGCGACGCACTGATCACGATGCCGGCCTCGGCGTGAAAGGTGCGCGTCAGGTAGGCAATCGCCGGGGTCGGCATCGGACCAAGGAGCATTACATCGGCACCTGCGGAAGTAAGCCCCGCCTCAAGCGCAGACTCGAACATGTAGCCGGAGATCCGGGTGTCCTTACCTACCAGGACCTTGCAGGCGCCCATCTTGCGGAACGCCATACCTGCAGCCCAGCCAAGCTTGAGCATGAAATCAGGAGTAATCGGGTATTCACCGACGCGCCCACGAATACCATCGGTGCCAAAATATTTTTTGCTCATAAGTGCTCCATCATTCTTATTCGGCTGATTCCACTGCGGCGATCATCCGGACCACATCCACTGTTTCGGCTACATCATGGACGCGCAATATACGCGCACCTTTCGCCGAAGCCAGTGCCGCAAGCGCCAAACCACCATACAGTCGGTCTTCCACCGGACGATTCAATGCCTGACCAATCATGCTCTTTCGCGAAACCCCGACCAACAGGGGCCTCCCCAAGGCATGCAGGGCTTCCATATGTTTGAACAAGCTCAGGTTGTGCTGCAAGGTCTTGGCGAAGCCAAAGCCGGGGTCAAGAATGATCCGCTCAGCTGGAATACCCGCCATTGAACACTGATGCATGCGCTCGGCGAGAAACTCACCGACTTCCCTTGTAACGTCCTGATACTGCGGATTGTCCTGCATATCGCCTGGTTCTCCCAGCATATGCATCAGGCAAACCGGTAGTCCGGTGGCTGCCGCTGCATCCAGCGCGCCATCGCGACGCAACGAACGCACATCATTGATCAACCCGGCACCCAGGCGCGCAGTTTCACGCATGACCGCTGGCGTGGAGGTATCGACCGAGATGATGACGTCCAACTCGCGACTGATGCGCTCGACAATGGGCGCTACGCGCTCCAGCTCCTCCAGTGGCGACACCGCCCTGGCACCAGGACGAGTGGATTCGCCACCGACATCGATCAGCGTCGCGCCGGCCGCCACCATGGCCTCGGCGTGGCGCATGGCCGCGTCGAGCTGGCTGTATTGGCCACCATCGGAGAAAGAATCAGGAGTGACATTGAGAATGCCCATGACATGCGTCTGGGCCAAATCAAGAACCCGGTTGCCGCAAGGCAACCGGGTCGAGGACTGAACAGAAGTCATTTCAAACCTTATACGTCAGCAGCAGGACCGCCGATCGGCGTTTCCGGACGCTCATCCTGCACCACCGGAGGGGTGCCGGAAGTACCCGTACCACCTGACCAGTCGCGCGGCTCACGAGGCGGACGACCCGCCATGATGTCGTCGATCTGTTCGGCATCGATTGTTTCGTACTTCATCAAGGCATCGGCCATTGCATCGAGCTTGTCACGGTTGTCCGTGAGAATCTGCTTCGCCGTGCCATAGCACTGATCGATGATGCTGCGCACCTCGGAGTCGATCAGCTTGGCTGTCTCACCGGAGAAGCTTGCATTCTGACCACCGCCGCCGCGACCGAGGAACACTTCACCCTCTTCTTCGGCATACATCAACGGGCCGAGCTTTTCCGAAAGACCCCACTTGGTCACCATGTTCCGCGCAATCTGGCTGGCGCGCATGATGTCGTTGGAAGCACCGGTGGTCACGCCATCGAAGCCCAGGGTCATTTCTTCAGCGATACGACCTCCGTACAGCGAGCAGATCTGACTGATCAATGCACGCTTGGACAGGCTGTAACGATCTTCTTCCGGAAGGAACATGGTCACACCCAGCGCACGACCGCGCGGGATGATCGACACCTTGTACACCGGATCATGCTCAGGCACGACACGACCCACAATGGCGTGGCCCGCTTCGTGGTAAGCCGTGTTCTGTTTTTCTTTCTCAGACATGACCATGGATTTGCGCTCGGCGCCCATCATGATCTTGTCTTTCGCCAGTTCGAATTCCTTCATCTCGACGATGCGCTTGCCGGCACGGGCAGCGAACAGCGATGCCTCGTTCACCAGGTTGGCCAGATCGGCACCCGAGAACCCTGGAGTACCACGAGCGATCACGGCCGGAGCAACATCGTCGCCCATTGGCACTTTGCGCATGTGAACCTTGAGAATCTGTTCGCGACCACGGATGTCTGGCAGACCTACCACAACCTGACGGTCGAAACGACCTGGACGCAGCAGCGCAGGGTCCAGCACATCAGGACGGTTGGTGGCAGCAATCACGATGATGCCGTCATTCATTTCAAAGCCGTCCATCTCGACCAGCAACTGGTTGAGAGTCTGCTCGCGCTCGTCGTGACCACCACCCATTCCGGCACCACGATGGCGACCGACAGCGTCGATCTCGTCGATGAAGATGATGCATGGGGCGTGTTTCTTGGCCTGTTCGAACATGTCGCGAACACGGCTGGCACCCACACCGACGAACATTTCGACGAAGTCGGAACCGGAAATGGTGAAGAACGGTACTTTGGCTTCGCCGGCGATGGCCTTGGCGATCAAGGTTTTACCGGTACCCGGAGGACCGACCATCAGGACACCGCGAGGAATGCGGCCGCCCAGGCGCTGGAACTTGCCCGGATCACGCAGGAACTCGACCAGTTCACCGACTTCTTCCTTGGCTTCGTCGCAACCGGCAACGTCAGCCAGGGTAGTTTTCACCTGATCTTCGGAGAGCAGGCGCGCCTTGCTCTTACCGAAGCTCATCGGCCCGCCCTTGCCACCTGCACCGCCCTGCATCTGCCGCATGAAAAACATGAACACGGCGATGATCACCAGGATCGGGAAGCTGGCGACCAGAAGTTGAGTCCAGATGCTTTGCTGCTCAGGCTGCTTGCCTTCGACCACGACGTGGTTATCCACCAGGTCGCCGATCAGGCCGTTGTCCTGGATCGCCGGGCGAATGGTCTTGAAGCTGTCGCCATCGTTGCGTTTGCCGGTAATCACGTAGCCATCAACCGCCACGCGCTCGACCTTGCCATCCTTGACCTGCTGGATGAAGTCGGAATAGTTGAGGGTCTGCGGCTCGTTAGGGCTGGAGAAGTTGTTCATCACCGTCACCAGGACAGCCGCGATGATCAACCACAGGATCAGATTCTTTGCCATATCGTTCAATTAACTACCCTCTGAAGCAAGCTCCGCTACTGGCGCGCGCTTCGCATGATATTCACCGGCCTAACTTACTACATTACCTACAACTTGGCAGGCGCCGTCTGTAACCCTTTGTGAAACACTTCCTACACAATATTCGCTAATTCTGACAAGGCGTAATACAAAAATCCTATCACCCTGATCGAAAATTCACTCATTCCTCACTGCGGCCGCGGAAACCGCGGCCCAGCAGGTACTGCTCGCGAGAACGGTCGCGCGACGAGGTCGGTTTGCGCATCTGCACCTTCTCGAACTGCTGGCGAACGCTCTTGTGGAATTCGTCGAAACCTTCGCCCTGGAAGATCTTGATCAAAAAATCACCACCGGGTTTGAGCACCCGCGTCGACAGATCCAGTGCCAATTCGCACAGGAACATCGCGCGCGGCATATCAACGGCCGGCAATCCACTCATATTGGGGGCCATGTCGGAAATCACAAGGTCTACTTCTTTATTTCCGACGGCGTCGAGAATCTGGGCCAGCACGGCATCCTCGGTAAAGTCGCCTTGAATGAAGGTGACGTCGGGGATGCTGTCCATTTCAAGAATGTCAGAAGCGATCAGTGTGCCCTGCCCACCAATCAGACGACTGGTCACCTGGGACCACCCACCGGGTGCCGCACCAAGGTCGATTACGCTCATTCCAGGGCGGATCAGGCGATCCTTTTCCTGGATCTCCAGCAGTTTGTAGCTGGCGCGGGAACGGTACCCGTCTTTTTGTGCCATTTTGACGAATGGGTCGTTGAAATGTTCTTGCAGCCACTTAAGGCTTGTCTTGGAACGGGCCACGGGATACCTCGGAAATAAAACGGGTCGTGATTAACTGGGCGGTCCCGGACTCGCTCGGGTAAACTGGCCGCCGCTTTTTACAAGATCAGACGCAGGGGTCAGATTATGCCGCTCACTCAAGAGCAGAAGAAACAGTACAAATCCATTGGCCACCATCTGAAACCAGTTTTGATTGTGGCAGACAATGGTTTGACTGAAGGTGTGTTAGCCGAACTCGAACGCGCTTTGGCGGATCACGAGCTGATCAAGATCAAGCTCAACATCCTCGATCGCGAATCGCGCCTGGCGTCCATTGCAGAGCTGTGCAAGGTCGGCAAAGCGGATCTGGTTCAGGTCATCGGCAAGATGGCACTGATCTACCGCAAGAACTTCAGCGTCAACAAGCAGCTGTCGAACGTCCATCGCTTCAAGTGATGGCAAGGGTCAAGGGTGTGCTTCGCGCACCCTGCCACTCCATCCCGGTATCGGCTGCAACACCAGCACCAGCCCGGAAAAACCCAGAACAAGATAGCTGAACGACTGCCAACGCACGGCATCCGGCCAGCCGAAACGCACCGCGAAGTACATCGCACACGCATACAGCGCCATCATCAGCAGTTGCCCGCGAATATCCCGCCATAGACTGACAAGGCCCTCGGCCTTTATCAGCACCAAAGCCTGAAATATCACACACGCCGTAGCGAACCCCACTACCAGCGTATTGAGCATGCCTGCGATTTCGTCGATCAGTAGCGGCGCCAGGCCAATTCGCCCCAGCACCGGCAACAGACCGATTTGCAATAGCCACAAGCCGCCGACCCACAACATCTGGGTCAGCTGCCAAAGCGTGGCGCCCGCTCGAAACGGGCGCGGGCCTTCAGATGTGGCGAACTTCGACAATCTCGTACTCGATAACGCCGCCAGGCGTTTTGACTGCAACCACATCACCCTCTTCCTTGGCAATCAAGGCGCGGGCAATCGGCGAGCCGACAGAGATCTTGCCAAGCTTGATGTCAGCCTCGTCCTCACCAACGATCTGGTAAGTCACGCTTTCATCTGTTTCGACGTTGGCGATTTCCACGGTGGTACCGAAAATCACCTTACCGCTGTGAGGAATGGTCGTCACATCGATAATCACCGCATTCTGCATGCGGCCTTCGATATCACGGATCCGCGCCTCGACCATACCCTGCTGCTCACGGGCAGCGTGGTACTCGGCGTTTTCCTTCAAATCACCCAACTCGCGGGCCGTACCGATGTCCTGGCTGAGCTTCGGACGAACGACCTTGGTCAGGTGAGTGTGCTCTTCTTCCAGGGCGCGAGCGCCCTGAACGGTCATTGGGTACTTCGTTATGCTCATGCCTTCAATCCTGCGTGTAGATCCTGCAAGCGGCGTACGGTCTTCTCGGGACCGAACTTCAGCGCTTCGCAGATGGCTTCGCCAGCAGCAATGGTGGTGGTGCAGTAAATCTTGTGCTGCAGGGCATTACGACGAATGGAGTACGAATCAGCGATCGACTGACGACCTTCGGTGGTGTTGATGATCAGCGTGACTTCGTCATTCTTGATCATGTCGACCACGTGCGGACGACCCTCGGTCACCTTGTTCACACGACGCACTTTCAGGCCTGCCGCTTCGATCAGCTTGGCAGTACCGGCAGTGGCGACCACTTCGAAGCCCAAGTTGATCAGATCACGGGCCACGCCCGCAACCAGCGGCTTGTCGTCGTCACGTACGCTGATGAACGCAGTACCGCCGGTCGGCAACACTTCGCTGGCACCCATCTGGGCCTTGGCGAACGCTTCACCGAAGGTGTCGCCCACGCCCATCACTTCACCGGTGGACTTCATCTCCGGGCCGAGGATCGGGTCAACGCCAGGGAATTTGGCGAATGGGAACACCGCCTCTTTCACGCTGTAGAAGTTCGGAATGATTTCCTTGGTGAAACCCAGTTCTTTCAGGGTTTTACCGGCCATCACGCGGGCAGCGATCATCGCCAGGGAAACACCGATGCACTTGGACACGAACGGAACGGTACGGGAGGCGCGCGGGTTGACTTCGATGACGTAGATGTCTTCGCCTTGCAGCGCCAACTGAACGTTCATCAGGCCGACTACACCCAGTTCTAGGGCCATTTTCTTGACCTGTTCGCGCATCTCGTCCTGGATGTGCGCCGGCAGCGAGTACGGCGGCAGCGAACATGCGGAGTCACCGGAGTGAACGCCGGCCTGCTCGATGTGCTGCATGATCGCGCCGATGACAACGTCCTTGCCGTCGCAGACCGCATCCACGTCCATTTCGATGGCGCAGTTGAGGAAGTGGTCCAGCAGCACCGGGCTGTCGTTGGACACTTGAACCGCTTCACGCAGGTAGCGCTTGAGTTCTTCTTCTTCGTAAACGATTTCCATCGCACGGCCGCCCAGTACATAGGACGGACGCACCACCAGCGGGTAACCGATCTTCGCAGCAGCGCGAATCGCTTCATCTTCGCTACGCACGGTAGCGTTTGGCGGCTGACGCAGGTTCAGGCGCTGGACCATTTGCTGGAAGCGCTCGCGGTCTTCAGCACGGTCGATGGCGTCAGGGCTGGTGCCGATGATCGGCACGCCAGCGGCTTCCAGGGCGCGGGCCAGTTTCAGCGGGGTCTGGCCGCCGTACTGGACGATCACGCCTTTCGGCTTCTCGACGCGAACGATTTCCAGCACGTCTTCCAGGGTCACCGGCTCGAAGTACAGGCGATCGGAAGTGTCGTAGTCGGTAGAAACGGTTTCCGGGTTGCAGTTGACCATGATGGTCTCGTACCCGTCATCGCGCAGCGCCAGTGCCGCGTGTACGCAGCAGTAGTCGAACTCGATGCCCTGGCCGATGCGGTTCGGACCGCCGCCCAGGATCATGATCTTGTCGCGACCCGATGGTGCGGCTTCGCACTCTTCTTCGTACGTCGAGTAGAGGTACGCGGTGTCGGTGGCAAACTCGGCAGCGCAGGTGTCGACGCGCTTGTAGACCGGGAAGATTTCCAGCTTGTGACGGTGAGCGCGCAGGCTCTTCTCGGTCACACCCAGCAACTTGGCCAGGCGCATATCGGAGAAGCCTTTGCGCTTGAGGCGGAACATCAGATCGCGGTCGATGCTGGTCAGCCCTAGGGTCTTGACCTTCTCTTCGTCCTTGATCAGATCTTCCATCTGCACCAGGAACCAAGGATCGATCATGGTCATGCCGAAGATGTCTTCAACGCTCATGCCGGCGCGCATGGCGTCCGCCACGTACCAGATACGCTCGGCGCCCGGCACGGTCAGCTCGCGCTTGAGCACGCTCATGCTTTCCGGATTGGCCAGGTCAACCTTCTCGTCCAGACCGCAAACACCGACTTCCAGACCGCGCAGGGCTTTCTGCAGGGATTCCTGGAAGGTACGGCCGATGGCCATGACTTCGCCTACCGACTTCATCTGAGTGGTCAGGCGCGCGTCAGCCTTGGCGAACTTCTCGAAAGCGAAGCGTGGCAGCTTGGTGACGACGTAGTCGATGGACGGTTCGAAGGACGCCGGGGTCTTGCCGCCGGTGATGTCGTTCGACAGCTCGTCCAGGGTGTAGCCCACAGCCAGCTTGGCCGCGACCTTGGCAATCGGGAAACCGGTAGCTTTCGAAGCCAGGGCCGAGGAACGGGATACACGCGGGTTCATCTCGATCACGACCATGCGGCCGGTGTTCGGGCAGATACCGAACTGAACGTTGGAACCGCCGGTTTCCACGCCGATCTCGCGCAGTACCGCCAGGGAGGCGTTACGCAGGATCTGGTATTCCTTGTCGGTCAGGGTCTGTGCCGGAGCCACGGTGATCGAGTCACCGGTGTGCACGCCCATCGGGTCAAAGTTTTCAATGGAGCAGACGATGATGCAGTTGTCCTTCTTATCGCGGACAACCTCCATCTCGTACTCTTTCCAGCCGATCAGGGATTCGTCGATCAGCAGCTCTTTGGTCGGCGACAGGTCCAGACCACGGGCGCAGATTTCTTCGAATTCTTCACGGTTGTAAGCAATACCGCCGCCAGTGCCGCCCATGGTGAAGGACGGACGGATGATGCACGGGAAGCCGAGCTTCTCGAGGACCGCGTTGGCCTCTTCCATGCTGTGGGCAATACCGGAACGCGGGCACGCCAGGCCGATGGACTTCATGGCCTTGTCGAAACGCGAACGATCTTCAGCCTTGTCGATGGTATCGGCGTTGGCACCGATCATCTCTACGCCGAACTTCTCCAGAACGCCTTCGCGCTCCAGGTCCAGGGCGCAGTTCAGAGCAGTCTGGCCGCCCATGGTTGGCAGCAGCGCGTCCGGACGCTCTTTCTCGATGATCTTGGCAACGGTCTGCCACTTGATCGGTTCGATGTAGGTGGCGTCGGCCATGGCCGGGTCGGTCATGATGGTGGCCGGGTTGGAGTTCACCAGGATGACGCGGTAACCCTCTTCGCGCAGGGCTTTGCAGGCCTGGGCGCCGGAGTAGTCGAATTCGCAGGCCTGGCCGATCACGATCGGGCCAGCACCGAGAATCAGGATGCTTTTAATGTCTGTACGTTTTGGCATGGGTTTGTCACTCAAATCCGCAGGTCAGTCGGCAAGCCGTCTTGTTCAATCTCTGAAGACTTGAGGGGGCCACCGGTGTCGGGACCACCCTCAAGCTTTGCAACATCAAGGCGAGCGATCAGCGTCGCTTGGCCATCTCGTTGATGAAGCGATCGAACAATGGCGCTACGTCGTTCGGGCCAGGGCTGGCTTCCGGGTGACCCTGGAAGCTGAAGGCGCTCTTGTCGGTACGCTCGATACCTTGCAGGGTGCCGTCGAACAGCGATTTATGGATCGCACGGACGTTGGCTGGCAGGGTCGCTTCGTCTACGGCAAAACCGTGGTTCTGGCTGGTGATCATCACCACGCCGCTGTCCAGGTCCTGGACGGGGTGGTTGGCACCGTGGTGGCCGTGACCCATTTTCAGGGTCTTGGCACCGGAGGCCAGGGCCAGCAGCTGGTGACCGAGGCAGATACCGAAGACCGGAATTTCGGTCTCCAGCACGTCCTTGATCGCCTGGATCGCGTAGTCGCAAGGCTCCGGGTCACCAGGGCCGTTGGACAGGAACACGCCGTCCGGCTTCAGCGCCAGCACATCGGCAGCAGGGGTTTGAGCAGGCACTACGGTCACACGGCAACCGCGCTCGACCAGCATGCGCAGGATGTTCACCTTGACGCCGTAGTCGTAGGCAACCACGTGGTATGGCAGTTCGGACGCCTCGAGGGTCGCGTGGCTGTCGGTTTTCAGATCCCAGACAGTCGAACGCCATTCATAGGAGTCTTTGGTGCTGACGACTTTCGCCAGGTCCATGCCCTTGAGGCCAGGGAAGCCCTGGGCGGCGGCGATGGCAGCTTCTTCGGAGATGTTGTCACCGGCCATGATGCAGCCGTTCTGCGCGCCTTTTTCACGCAGGATGCGCGTCAGGCGGCGGGTGTCGATACCGGCGATTGCCACAACGTTGTTGGCTTTCAGGTAATCGGACAGGGACATCGTGTTACGCCAGTTGCTCGCAACCAGTGGCAGGTCACGGATAACCAGGCCAGCGGACCAGACGCGGTTCGACTCGGCGTCTTCCGGCGTGGTGCCGGTGTTGCCGATGTGCGGGTAAGTCAGGGTAACGATCTGTTGGGCGTAGGAAGGATCGGTAAGGATTTCCTGATAGCCGGTCATTGCGGTGTTGAACACCACCTCACCAACGGTTTGACCGTCGGCTCCAATGGCTTCGCCGCGAAAAATGCTGCCATCAGCAAGGGCGAGTATGGCTGGCTTAGTCAAGAAGACCTCCCGTAAATAAAGCCTGAAAGGGCGATCGCAGGTTGTAAAAAAGCGGAGTGACGTATGGACACGTCACCCCGCTTCTTCACTGAATTATTCTGCGCGCTTTTAGTGGACACACTAAAGCTGTAGCTTACAGAAAAAGGCATTTTTGGTCTACCGCCAATGAGCCTTAAAGGCTGGAGAATGCGACAGGACGTCGCTTGGCGGAACAAAACCGGGCTCAAACGCTGTGCGCGAGCCCGATTTCGGGTGCATCTTAACGCAGTTCGAGCACGTCTTGCATGTCGTATAGGCCAGGCTCACGCCCATCCAGCCACAACGCAGCACGCACCGCACCCTTGGCGAAAGTCATGCGACTGGACGCCTTGTGGGTGATCTCGACACGCTCGCCATCGGCAGCGAACAGCACCGTGTGATCGCCAACGATGTCGCCGGCGCGTACAGTGGCAAAACCAATGGTCTCGCGCTCGCGAGCACCGGTCTGGCCTTCACGACCGTACACCGCCACCTTCTTCAGATCACGACCCAGGGCATCTGCAATCACCTCACCCATGCGCACGGCAGTGCCGGACGGCGCATCGACCTTATGCCGATGGTGAGCCTCGGTGATTTCGATATCGACATCGTCGCCCAACACGCGAGCTGCCGTGTCGAGCAACTTCAGACACAGGTTGACGCCCACGCTGAAGTTGGCCGCGAAGACGATCGGAATGTCCTTGCCCGCATCCGCCAGCAACTGCTTTTCTTCAACACTGAAGCCGGTAGTACCGATGATCATCGCCTTGCCGTGTTTACGGCAGAAGGCCAGGTTCTTCAGGGTCACCGTCGGATGCGTGAAGTCAATCAGCACGTCGAACTCGTCGACCACCCGATCCAGATCGCCGGACAGAGGCACACCGATACGACCCAGCGCAGCCAGCTCGCCGGCATCCGCGCCGACCAACGTGCTGTCAGGACGATCCACTGCCGCCGTCAGACCGGCGCCCGGGGTTTGCTGCACCGCTTCAATCAGGGTCTTGCCCATGCGCCCGGCGGCGCCCATCACTGCAATACGTCGCATGCCTGTCTCCTTACAAATCGCCGAAGAAGCGCTTCACGCCTTCGAACCAACCAGTGGTTTTCGGTGAATGGCTGTTGTCGTCCGCCAGGGAGCTACGGAACTCCTCGAGCATTTCGCGCTGGCGACGGCTCAGGTTGACCGGAGTCTCGACCGCCACACGGCACATCAAGTCACCCGCACCACCGCCACGCACAGGCGCGACACCCTTGCCACGAACACGGAACTGCTTGCCGGTCTGCGTCCCCTCAGGGATCTTCAGCTTGACCCGACCATCAAGGGTCGGAATCTCCAGCTCGCCACCCAGCGCCGCATCGACGAAGCTGATCGGCACTTCGCAGAACAGGTGTTTGCCATCACGCTGGAAGATCGAGTGCTCGCGCACGTTGATCACCACGTACAGATCGCCGGTCGGGCCACCCTGAGCGCCCGCCTCGCCTTCGCCGGACAGACGAATGCGGTCACCGGTATCGACACCGGCCGGCACTTTCACCGACAGGGTCTTGTACTCTTCGACACGACCTTCGCCATGACAGGAATCGCACGGATCGGAAATGATCTTGCCCTGGCCATGGCAGCGCGGGCAGGTCTGCTGCACCGAGAAGAAGCCTTGCTGCATGCGCACCTGACCGATACCGCCGCAAGTCGGGCAGGTCACCGGCGAAGAACCTTTCTTGGCACCGGAGCCGTCGCAAGGCTTGCAGTTGACCAGCGTCGGAACGCGGATGTTCACGGTCGTACCGCGCACCGCCTCTTCGAGGTCCAGTTCCAGGGTGTAGCGCAAGTCACTGCCGCGCTGAGCGCCGCCACGGGAACCGCCGCGACCGCCACCGAAGAAGTCACTGAAGACATCGCCAAAGATGTCGGAGAAGTTCTGACCACCGAACCCGGCACCGCCGCCACCCATGCTCGGGTCGACACCGGCATGGCCGTACTGGTCGTATGCCGCGCGCTTGCTGGAATCCGACAGCACTTCGTAGGCCTCGTTGGCCTCCTTGAACATCTCTTCCGACGCCTTGTCATCGGGATTACGGTCCGGGTGGTGCTTCATTGCCAGGCGACGGTAGGCCTTTTTCAGGTCCGCTTCGCTTGAGCCACGCTCAACACCCAACACTTCGTAATAGTCACGCTTTGCCATAAGTCTTTGCACTCTTAAGGACGTCCGACACAACCCTCCTGAGTCTGCCGAACTCGTTGAGCCCCAATACAGGCCCGGACCCAACTCACGTCAATTCAACGATCCTGGTCTTTGATTCTTGCGGTACTTGCGACTCGAAAAGCAGGAGCATTTCCGACCATACCGCCAGCATCCGAACGCTGTCGCATGCTGTAAAAATTCGCGTATTCCAGATACGCCAACGCGGGAGCAAGCTCCCGCGCGGCGACATCCTACCAGTCACCGCCTAAAGGCAGTCAACCGGCCGACCAACAACTTACTTGTGGTCTTTGACTTCTTCGAACTCGGCGTCGACAACGTCGTCAGCCTTTTCAGCCGATTCAGCGTGCGGCGCCGCGCCTTCAGCAGGCTGAGCCTGTTCGGCGTACATCTTCTGCGCCACTGGAGCGGAGACTTTCGACAGCTCTTCAACCTTGGCGTCGATAGCAGCCTTGTCGTCGCCTTTGACGGCGGCTTCCAGGGCAACAACTGCCGCCTCGATTGCAGTCTTCTCTTCAGCGGTCACTTTATCGCCGGCATCGGCAACCATTTTGCGCGTCGAGTGAACCAGTGCATCACCCTGGTTACGGGCAGTGGCCAGTTCTTCGAACTTGCGGTCTTCCTCGGCGTTAGCCTCGGCATCACGCACCATGCGCTCGATTTCTTCGTCGGACAGACCGGAGTTGGCCTTGATCACGATCGACTGAGTCTTGCCGGTAGCCTTGTCTTTCGCACCTACGTGCAGGATGCCGTTGGCGTCGATGTCGAAGGTCACTTCGATCTGCGGCACACCACGTGGAGCCGGTGGGATGTCGGCCAGGTCGAACTTGCCCAGGGACTTGTTCTGTGCGGCTTGCTTACGCTCGCCCTGCAGCACGTGAATGGTCACGGCGCCCTGGTTGTCGTCGGCAGTCGAGAACACTTGCGATTTCTTGGTAGGAATCGTGGTGTTTTTCTCGATCAGCGCGGTCATCACGCCACCCATGGTTTCGATACCCAGGGTCAGCGGGCTGACGTCGAGCAGCAGAACGTCTTTCACGTCACCGGCCAGTACCGCACCCTGGATGGCAGCACCCATGGCAACAGCTTCGTCCGGGTTCACATCTTTACGAGCTTCTTTACCGAAGAACTCGGTTACCAGCTTCTGAACCAGTGGCATACGGGTCTGACCGCCCACCAGGATCACGTCGTTGATCGCGCCAACGTCGATACCGGCATCTTTCATCGCGATGCGGCAAGGCTCGATAGTGCGCTGAACCAGGTCTTCCACCAATGCTTCGAGCTTGGCGCGGGAGATCTTCACGTTCAGGTGTTTAGGACCGGTGGCGTCTGCAGTGATGTACGGCAGGTTCACGTCGGTCGACTGGCTCGAAGACAGTTCGATCTTGGCTTTTTCAGCAGCTTCTTTCAGGCGCTGCATGGCCAGCGGGTCGCCCTTGAGGTTCATGCCGCTTTCTTTCTTGAATTCGTCGACGAGGTAGTCGATCAGACGAATGTCAAAGTCTTCACCGCCCAGGAACGTGTCACCGTTGGTGGCCAGTACTTCGAACTGGTGCTCGCCATCGACTTCAGCGATCTCGATCACGGAAACGTCGAAAGTACCACCGCCCAGGTCGTAAACGATCACGGTGTGATCGCCCTTCGCCTTGTCCATACCGTAAGCCAGAGCAGCCGCGGTCGGTTCGTTGATGATACGCTTTACGTCCAGACCGGCGATGCGGCCGGCGTCTTTGGTGGCCTGACGCTGGCTGTCGTTGAAGTAGGCCGGAACGGTGATCACCGCTTCAGTCACGGTCTCGCCGAGGTAGTCTTCGGCGGTCTTCTTCATTTTCTTCAGGATTTCAGCCGAGATTTGTGGCGGCGCCATTTTCTGGCCGTTCACTTCAACCCAGGCATCGCTGTTGTCAGCTTTGACGATCTTGTAAGGGACCATCTGAATGTCTTTCTGCACGACTTCTTCGTCGAAACGACGACCGATCAGACGCTTCACCGCGTACAGGGTGTTGTGCGGATTGGTCACTGCCTGACGCTTGGCCGACTGGCCAACCAGAATTTCGCCATCGTTGGCGTAAGCGATGATCGACGGCGTGGTACGCGCGCCTTCAGCGTTTTCAATAACTTTTGCCTTGCCGTTTTCCAGCACGGAGACGCAGGAGTTGGTTGTCCCCAGGTCGATACCGATAATTTTGCCCATGTTCACTCTCCCGAAACTTTGGATTTGGTTGCCGCAGCAGTGGTGGCTAACTGCGGTAGCACTTAAACGCTTGACTTATAAATGGGGGCCTTGCGGCGAATTTCAAGCCTGCTCGTCAATCGAAGGCGAAACCGGCGCAGGCGCCTTGCTGACCACGACCATCGCCGGGCGCAGCAGGCGACCATTGAGCTGATAGCCCTTCTGGAACACCTTCAGAACGCTGTTCGGCTCGACGTCGGCGCTTTCCTGCATGGCCATTGCCTGATGGTGAACGGCGTTGAACGGTTCGCCATGCGGATCGATCGCTTCAAGCTGATAACGCTTGAGAGTGTCGTGGAACATTTTCAGGGTCAGCTCGATGCCTTCGCGCATCGGACGGATACTTTCGTCGTCCGGGCTGGACAGTTCCAGGCCGCGCTCCAGGCTGTCGACGATCGGCAGCAGGTCGCTGGCGAATTTTTCCAGCGCGAACTTGTGAGCCTTCTCCACATCCTGCTCGGCGCGACGGCGGACGTTCTGCAGATCGGCGGCTACACGCAAAGCCTGATCCTGAGCGCCTGCCAGTTGCTCTTCGAGCACTTGTACACGAGCCGCCAGGTCTTCACCCGAAGCCTCGGGCGCCTGGTTGGCGTCTGGGTTTTGCGTATCCACTGTCTGTTCGTCAGCCATAGATTTCTCCTTTCAATATCGTCCGCGAGCTCAACTCGCGCTTCTGCCCAGCTATATGGGGCCGCAAAATCCGGCTTCAAGGGGGGCCGACGATTAACCCTACAAAAAACAACCGCTTTGTCATTCCCGCTCGCGATAAGGGTTTTGTCGGACCAAGCGAATCGAGCTAACGAGAGGCATTGTCAGCCCGAAACAAAACACTGTATAAATAACCAGACCTAACACCTGGGAGCGGCCCATATGCTGGTGCACCTGTCCGTACACAACTACGCCATCGTTGAACATCTCGATCTCGAACTCGATCGCGGGATGAGCGTTATCACCGGGGAAACCGGCGCGGGCAAGTCGATCATGCTCGACGCGCTGGGCCTTACCCTGGGTGATCGCGCCGACAGCGGCGTGGTCCGCCCCGGCGCCGACAAGGCCGATATCCTGGCCACCTTCGATCTGGCCGACATTCCGGAAGCCAGCGCCTGGCTGGCCGAACGCGACCTCGAAAACGACGGCCCATGCATCCTGCGCCGGGTGATCACATCCGAAGGGCGCTCGCGTGGCTACATCAACGGCACGCCCTGCCCGCTTGGCGATCTCAAGGCGCTGGGCGAGCTGTTGATCGACATTCACAGCCAGCACGAACACCAATCCCTGCTCAAGACCGACACCCACCGTCGCCTGCTCGATGAATATGCCGGCGCGACCGACCTTGCCCGGCAGGTTCAGCTCGCCGCCCAGCGTTGGCGCCAGACCCGCCAGGAACTGGAGCGACTCTCCAATTCCGGTGACGAGCAACGCGCCCGCCATCAATTGCTCAGTTATCAACTCGAAGAACTGGAAAACCTCGGCCTTGGCGACAACGAGCTGGAGCAGCTGGAACAGGAACACAAGAACCTGACCAACGCCGAGACACTGCTCGGCATTTGCCGGCAAGTCGTCGAGCAATGCAGTGAAAGTGATTCCGGGAATGTCCTGAACGCCCTCACCGCCAGCCTCAACCGCCTGTCGAGTGTGAACAGCTCGATCGGTGCGCTGGGCGAAGCCAGCAGCTTGTTGACCAGTGCACAGATCCAGGTTGAAGAGGCCGTGGGTGAACTGAACCGCTTCCTCGACAATTTCGATGCTGATCCGTCGCGCCTTCAATACCTTGAAGAACGCCTCGACGCGATCTACACCCTGGCGCGCAAACACCGCATCCAGCCGACTGAAGTTGCCGAGATGCAACAGAAACTGCTGGATGAAATCGAAACCCTCAACGCCAACGACGAATCCATCGAGCGACTGAGCGATGAGCTGTCGTCCTATGCCCGGCACTATCAGGAAAAGGCCCGAGAGCTGAGCGATCTACGACATCAAGCATCGAATAGCCTGGCCAGCGCCGTGGAGCAGGAAATCCAGCGACTGGGCATGCCCGGCGGTCGCTTCACCATTGAACTACGCCCAAACAGCAGCGATGAACTGCTGCCAAATGGCCTCGAGCAGGTAGAACTGCTGGTCAGCGCCAACCCTGGCCAGCCACTGAAAGCCCTGGCGAAAGTGGCATCCGGTGGCGAGCTGTCGCGGATCAGCCTGGCGATTCAGGTGATCACCGCGCAGACCTCCCGTGTACCGACCCTTGTATTCGACGAAGTCGACGTCGGCATCGGCGGCCCGACCGCAGAAATCGTCGGCCAGTTGCTGCGCAGGCTCGGCGAGCGTGGGCAAGTACTGACCGTGACCCACTTGCCGCAAGTCGCAGCGCAGGGTCATCAGCATCTATTTGTGCATAAAGTACGCGGAGAAGATGCCACCCGTACGGCCGTTTCCAAATTGAGCAAGAATGACCGCGTCGAAGAAGTCGCACGGATGCTGGGCGGCATCGATCTCACCAAGGAGTCCCTGGCTCACGCGAAAAAAATGGTGGTTGCCGCCAAAGCTTGAGTAAAGCCGGAAAGCACGAAGGCGACCCTGGGGTCGCCTTCGCTCGTTTCGCGAACGGATGTTCGCGCGACATGCTTACTTTTTCTTGCGCACGTACAGCACCAGATTGTGATCAACCATCTCGAAGCCATACTTGTCGACGATTGCTTTCTGAAGCCGCTCGATTTCTTCGTCGAAGAATTCGATCACTTCACTGGTTTCGACGTTGACCATATGGTCGTGATGCTTTCCGTCGTCCAGTTCGAAGACCGCATGGCCTCCGTCGAAGTTGTGCCGCACCACAAGGCCAGCTGCCTCGAACTGGGTCAGAACACGGTAAACCGTGGCCAGACCGACGTCCTCACCAGCCTCCATAAGGGCCTTGTAGACATCCTCGGCACTCATGTGGCGCTGCTCGGCGGAATCGAGCATTTGCAGAATCTTGACCCGTGGCAGGGTCACTTTGAGGCCGGCTTTGCGTAGTTCGCTATTTTCAACCATGGTCAGCTTTCTCGCGATGCTGCTTCGCAGCTTCTCTTAATGCGGGTATGATCGGCGTTTACGTTGTCCCAGCCAAGATAGTGGAAGTCGCCCACCGATGCAAAACACCAAGCTCTTGCTAACCAGTTTCACCTTTGTGGGACTGCTCGCACTCGCCGGTTGTTCATTCCCCGGGGTTTACAAAATCGACATCCAGCAGGGCAATGTCGTCACGCAGGACATGATAGACCAGTTACGCCCGGGAATGACCCGTAAGCAAGTACGGTTTATCATGGGCAACCCTCTGCTGACTGACACGTTCCATGCCGATCGCTGGGATTATCTGTACAGCCTGCAACCTGGTGGCGGTGAACGCCAACAGGAACGCATCAGTGTTATCTTCAACCCAAATGATCAGCTTGTCAGCCTCTCTGGCGATTTCATGCCAGGCGTGAGCCGTGACGAAGCCATTCTCGGCAAGGACAGCGGCACGACAGTGGCTGCCCCGGCAGAAAACGTCGAGAAGCCAAAACCGGAAAAACCGGTCAAACCAGGTTCGTTGCTGGATCAGATCCAGAAGGACGTCGACGGTGTAGAAACCGTTCCGGTCCCGACGCCGCGACCACTGGAAACCTCGCCGCAATAATTTGCGACGCAATAAAAAGCCCGGCATGCCCGGGCTTTTTAATGTCTGGCGTTCAAGCCACTCACTGATTGCGGGCTTTGGCCTCGGCAGCCTTTGCCGCGCGCAGTCGGCGAACCTCTTTGGGATCGGCCAGCAAAGGTCGGTAAACCTCGATGCGATCCCCAGCCTGGACTGCCCGACTCTCTGGATCGGCTACAACCTTGCCAAAGATACCCACAGGGCATTGGGTCAGATCCAGCTCCGGAAACTCTTGAGCCAGGACCGACCCAAGCAAGGCCGCCCGCACAGTCGTTCCGGCAGGCACCGCCACCGTCAACAGCATCTGACGGTCTACGGCCGCGTAAACCACCTCGACTTCAATCATCACCCATGACCTCAACCATGTATCTGCTTGGCACGCTGGCAGAACGCATCCACCAGTGTATTGGCCGCCTGGTTGAACAGCGGCCCCAGGGTGGCACGAACCAACGGCCCGGCATAATCGAACGACAGATCAAGACTGATCTTGCAGGCCTTCTCGCCCAGTGGCTTGAACACCCACACGCCATGCAGCTGATTGAACGGACCTTCCTCAAGGTTCATTTCGATCGATTGCCCGGGAACCAGGGTATTACGCGTCACGAAATGCTGACTGAGGCCGCCCTTCGCCACCCCGACACTCGCCCGCATATGCTCAGGGGTGCTCTCCAGGACTTCGGCCGACGAGCACCACGGCAGAAACTCCGGATAGCGTGCCACGTCGTTGACCAGGTCATACAGCGCTTGTGCCGGGTACGGCAGCAAGGCCGAACGTGAAATGTGTGTCGTCATGTCAGCGTCACTTCCACAGCTGGGCGGCAAACACTACGAGAATGCCGATGGGCGCCACATAGCGCATCAAGAACAAGGACAGGTCAAACAGCGCAGGGTTGCGGATCGACAACTCGTCGCGCACCGCTTCACGCCCCATGATCCAGCCCGCGAACACCACGAAACACAAACCGCCAAGCGGCAACATGAGTCGCGAGGTGAAGAAATCGATCACACCAAAGAAGTCGAGGCCACCGGTTGCTCCCCATTGGTAGAGGTGGAACATCCCGCCTTCGTTCACGAAGAACTTGGCCTCCTTCCAGATATTGAAGGAGAACACCGTGCCCAGACCAACAAACCAGCAGCTGAAAGCCAACCAGAAGGTGACCCATGCACGACTCACCTTAGTGCGTTCGACCAGGTAGGCCACCATCGGCTCAAGCAGGGAAATCGCCGAACTCCAGGCAGCAACCGCCACCAGCACGAAGAACACCACGCCCATCAACTGCCCGAACGCCACGTTACCGAAGGCAAACGGCAGGCTGACGAACATCAGCCCCGGCCCTTCGCTCGGGTTCAGACCCGCGGCGAAAACAATCGGAAACAATGCCAGACCGGCCACCAGGGAAACAAAGGTATCGAGCAGCGCCACGCCGACAATCGTGCCTGAAATCGACGAGTGCTTCGGCATGTAGGCACCGTAGATCATGATCGAGCCGACGCCCACGCTCAGGGAAAAGAACGCGTGGCCCATGGCGGGCAGCAAACCGTCGAGGACTTTTTCGGGGTGGAAGTCGAACATGAAATGCACGCCTTCCATGAAATGTCCGGTGGTCATGCTGTAGCCCAGCAGCACGAGGACCATCACGAACAACAACGGCATCATGATGCGCAAACTGCGTTCAAGCCCGGCAACCACGCCCTTGGCGATCACTACCGCTGACAACAGCATAAAAATCGTGTGCCAAAGTGTCAGGCGCCATGGATCGGCGATCACATTGCCGAAGTAGGCACCCACCTGGTCCGGCGTCGCTCCCTGGAAGTCGCCACGCCCCATGTCGATGATGTAATCCAGCGACCAGCCGCCAACCACACTATAGAAAGACAGGATCAGCAACGCCGTGATCATCCCGGCAAATGCCCCCCAGGACCATTTCGCCGAGTGCCCCGCCTCGACCGCCAGCATCTTCAAGGCATTGGCCGGGCTCTGCCGGGCACGCCGGCCGATCAGGGTTTCCGCCAGCATGACCGGCACGCCGATCAATGCAATACAGGCCAGGAACATCAGCACGAAGGCGCCGCCGCCATAGACACCGACCATGTACGGGAATTTCCAGATACTACCCAGCCCCACGGCCGAACCGGTCGCGGCGAGTATGAAGACCCAGCGGCTAGCCCAACTGCCGTGGACAGAAACCTTGTCTGTCGACATCGTTATCACGCCCAAGCGTTCAAAAAAGAGGCCGCATTGTCCGGGATTCAATCAACCTGCTCAAGCACGCAGCAACACCGTAGCCGACTCGCGTGCAACTCCCTATAATGCCGCCCCTATGGCTAAACAGAAGAAACACCCAACAGGGACCATCGCGCAAAATAAAAAGGCGCGACACGATTACTTCATCGAACATCGGTTCGAGGCTGGTCTGGTCCTGGCCGGCTGGGAAGTAAAAAGTCTGCGGGCAAGCAAGCTGCAGCTGGTTGACAGCTACGTACTGCTCAAGGATGGCGAAGCCTGGCTGCTCGGCAGCCACATTACGCCCCTGACGACCGCCAGCACCCACGTCATCGCTGACCCGGTGCGCACCCGTAAATTGCTGCTCAACCGGCGCGAGCTGGAAAAGCTGGCCGCCGCCGTGCAGCAGAAGGGTTACGCCTGCGTGTGCCTGTCCTGGTACTGGAGCAAGCACATGGTCAAGTGCGAGATCGCTCTGGGCAAGGGCAAGAAGGAATACGACAAGCGCGATACCGAGCGCGAACGCGACGCCGGTCGGGAGTTGCAGCGCGCGGTGCGCAACAAGGGCAAGGAAGAGTAATTCTTTCGCCTTGAGGTCCCCTCGCGGGCAAGTCGGATCGCCGCACCGCCGCTCCCACAAGGTCTGTGGCTGCCAATAGTTTTTGCGGCAACCCTGAAACCCTGTGGGAGCGAGCTTGCTCGCGATGGCGATCGCAAAAACGATACACATCCGACTGACTACATCCCCTTGCGCCGCTCCGCCCGGGCCATGCGCTGCACTTCCTGACGCACTTCTTCCAGCACCTCCTGCACATACAAAATGTGCCGACTGGAAACTTCCCGTGCCTGCTCCGCCCGCCCTTCGATAATCGCCTGGTACAACTCCCGATGCTGCGTGATCAGCATGTCGCGGGTTTCAGTACGTTGCTTGTACATGCCACCGATGTTGGTCACCACGTTGCGCTTGAGCAGGTCGAACAGCCCGCGAATGGTGTGCAGCAACACGGCATTGTGGCTGGCCTCGGCGATCGCCAGGTGAAAACTTGCGTCCGCCGCCCCCTCTTCCGCACGACTCACTTGTTCGTGACGCGAATAGCAGTCCTGCAATTCGTTGAACGCCGCGGTGAGCCGCTCGCGATCCACATCCGTAGCACGCAGCGCCGCGTAGTAGGCGCAAGACGCTTCCAGCGTATGGCGAAACTCCAGCAGATCGCGTTGCGCCTCGGGATTGCTTTCCAGCAGATGCAACAAGGGATCACTGAAAGTGCTACCCAGCGACTCCACCACATAGTTGCCGCCGCCCTGGCGACTGACCAGCAGACCCTTGGCGGTCAGCTTCTGAATGGCTTCGCGCAACGAAGGGCGTGACACACCAAATTGCTCGGCCAGCGCGCGCTCGGCCGGCAAGCGCTCACCCGCTCTCAGCGTGCCCTCGAGGATCATGCCCTCAAGCTGCTCGACAATATCGTCAGACAAACGGCGCTGACGAATCTGATCAAACCCCATAACTCGATTACTCCACGACCCGACGGCTCGCCGGGGCTCTATTCTGGCCTATCGGCGCCACGCCAGCACCTGTCACAACGCATTTGGTCATACCAGGCAGACGACCTGCGCACTTTGCATTCGACAAAAGTTTTAGGGCGGCAAATTGACACACCGCCTACAAGGCTTTTACCCTAGCCAACAGCGATTGTAAATTGGTCTTACCAATTATCCAAGAACGCTGATCAGTGCCTGACCAACAACAATTAGGGGCCACCCCATATGCAAACCTGGCAACAGCTCTATACCCCGCTCGGCAGCCTCGGCCTGTCCGCACTCGCCGCCGTCATCCCCATCGTGTTTTTCTTCCTGGCCCTGGCCGTATTCCGCCTCAAGGGCCATGTGGCTGGCAGCATCACCCTGGCTTTGTCGATTCTGGTGGCGATCTTCGCTTTCCAGATGCCGGTCGATATGGCGTTCGCCGCCGCCGGGTATGGCTTCGCTTATGGCCTGTGGCCGATTGCCTGGATCATTGTGGCAGCGGTGTTCCTCTACAAACTGACGGTCAAGAGTGGTCAGTTTGAAGTCATCCGCAGTTCGGTCCTGTCGATTACCGATGACCAGCGTCTGCAAGTCCTGCTGATCGGTTTCTGCTTCGGCGCCTTCCTCGAAGGAGCAGCCGGTTTCGGCGCGCCGGTAGCGATTACCGCCGCCCTGCTGGTAGGACTTGGCTTCAATCCGTTGTATGCCGCCGGCCTGTGCCTGATCGCCAACACCGCGCCGGTAGCCTTCGGCGCTCTCGGCATTCCGATCATCGTTGCCGGCCAAGTGACCGGTATCGACGCATTCAAGATCGGCGCCATGACCGGGCGCCAACTGCCGCTGCTGTCGATGTTCGTGCCGTTCTGGCTGGTGTTCATGATGGATGGCCTGCGCGGCGTGCGGGAAACCTGGCCTGCAGCGCTGGTGGCCGGCTTGAGCTTTGCCGTGACCCAGTACTTCACCTCGAACTTCATCGGTCCGGAACTGCCGGACATTACCTCGGCCCTGGCCAGCCTGATTGCCCTGACCCTGTTCCTGAAAGTCTGGCAACCAAAACGCGCCGCCGGCCAACACATCGTGGGCGCCGTCTCGGCCTCCGTGGTGAGCGCCAGCGTCGGTGGTTTCGGCCAGAAGCGCACAACCGTGGCATCGCCTTACAGCCTCGGGGAAATTTTCAAGGCCTGGTCGCCGTTTTTGATTCTCACCGTACTGGTCACCATCTGGACCCTGAAACCGTTCAAGGCCATGTTTGCCGCTGGCGGCTCGATGTACAGCTTCGTGTTCAACTTTGCCATTCCGCACCTGGATCAGATGGTGATCAAGGTTGCACCCATCGTGGCCGCGCCGACCGCCATCCCGGCGGTATTCAAACTGGACCCGATTTCCGCGACCGGCACGGCGATATTCTTTTCGGCACTGATCTCGATGCTGGTGCTGAAGGTCAACTTCAAAACTGGTCTGACCACTTTGAAAGAGACCTTTTATGAACTGCGCTGGCCGATCCTGTCCATCGGCATGGTGCTGGCGTTTGCCTTCGTGACGAACTACTCGGGCATGTCCTCGACCATGGCCCTGGTACTGGCGGCAACGGGCGCAGCGTTCCCGTTCTTCTCGCCGTTCCTCGGTTGGCTGGGCGTGTTCCTCACCGGCTCCGATACCTCGTCCAACGCCCTGTTCAGCTCGCTGCAAGCGACCACCGCGCACCAGATCGGTGTCAACGACACCTTGCTGGTGGCGGCGAACACCAGCGGCGGCGTGACCGGCAAGATGATCTCGCCACAATCGATCGCCGTGGCTTGTGCCGCGACCGGCCTGGTGGGCAAAGAATCGGATCTGTTCCGCTTCACCCTCAAGCACAGCCTATTCTTTGCAACGATTGTCGGCCTTATCACCTTGGCCCAAGCCTACTGGTTCACCGGGATGCTGGTGCACTAAGGACTACAAGCAACACGATAAAAACCGACGCCGGGACACGCCCCCGGCGTCCGCTACTCACACCCCGGTCTGTAAGGCTGCTGAAAGCTTCCCTCTCTATATTCAGCGGCCTCAACGGACGAATAACCGGGACCACCCGGAGACACGCCTGATGAGCGAGCTTTTTTACAACGCTGTGCCGAATGCGACCCGTGTCGCCCCGCCACTGCCCGAGCCTCGGCAATACCCCAGCGAGAAACCGTCACGGGTCTATCTGTTCGGAACCTGCGTGGTGGATTTGTTCTACCCCGAAGCCGGAATGGACGCGATCCACCTGCTGGAGCGCGAGGGCATTCGTGTCGAGTACCCGCAAGGACAAAGCTGCTGCGGACAACCGGCCTACACCTCGGGTTACACCGAGCAGGCACGGACCGTGGCGCGCTCGCAACTGGCGTTGTTTGCCGGGGATTATCCGGTGGTGGTGCCTTCGGGCTCTTGCGCCGGGATGTTGCGCGAACACTATGCCGACTTGTTCAAGGACGAGCCGGAAACGTTGAAACAGGTTCAGGCGCTGGCCGCCAGAACCTTTGAGCTGGCCGAGTTCCTGTTGTTTGTCTGCAAGGTGCAGCTCAAAGACAGCGGCGAACCGGTGAAAGTCGCGCTGCACACCTCGTGTTCGGCACGCCGTGAAATGAACACCCACCTGCACGGCCGCGAATTGTTGTCGCAGTTGAGCAATGTGGAGCGGGTCAATCACGATCACGAAAGTGAATGCTGTGGCTTTGGCGGGACATTCAGCGTCCGTATGCCAGACATTTCCGGCGCGATGGTGGCTGACAAGACCCGGGCGTTGAAGGAGTCCGGCGCGCATCAGGTATTGAGTGCCGACTGCGGCTGTTTGATGAACATCAACGGCTCATTGGAAAAACAGCAGGAAGCGTTGCGCGGTCAGCATCTGGCCAGCTTCCTCTGGCAGCGTACCGGGGGTGCCCGATGAGCACTTCCACGATTATTCCTACGGTTGCCGTAGAAGAAGATTTCCGCACCCGCGCCCACAACGCGCTGGGTGACGCGCAATTGCGAGGCAACTTTCGCAAGGCGATGGATTCACTGATGACCAAACGGGCAGCAGCTTTCAGCGATGCCCACGAAAGAGAACACTTGCGCGCACTGGGCAATGCAATCCGTGCCCGCGCGCTCTCCAAGTTGCCCGACCTGCTCGAGCAACTGGAACAGAACCTGACCCGCAACGGTGTGAAAGTGCACTGGGCGGAAACGGTGGACGAGGCCAACGGCATCGTCCTCTCGATCATCCGCGCTCACGAGGGGCGGCAAGTGATCAAGGGCAAATCGATGGTCAGCGAAGAAATGGAGATGAACCATTTCCTTGCTGACCGGGGCATTGAATGCCTGGAATCGGACATGGGCGAGTACATCGTCCAGCTCGACCACGAGAAGCCTTCACACATAATCATGCCGGCAATCCACAAGAACGCCGGTCAGGTCGCGTCCTTGTTCCACGACAAGCTTGGAGTGGAATACACCAAGGACGTTGACCAACTCATTCAGATCGGTCGCAAGGTCTTGCGGCAGAAATTCTTCGAAGCGGACATCGGCGTCTCCGGCGTCAACTTCGCCGTGGCCGAAACCGGCACCCTGCTGCTAGTGGAAAACGAAGGCAACGGTCGCATGACCACCACGGTGCCACCTGTGCACATCGCCGTCACCGGTATCGAAAAAGTCGTGGAGAACCTGCGCGACGTGGTGCCGCTATTGTCGCTGCTGACCCGCTCGGCGCTGGGCATCCCGATCACCACTTACGTCAACATGATCTCCGGCCCGCGCAAGGAACATGAACTCGACGGCCCGCAGGAAGTGCACCTCGTACTGCTCGATAACGGCCGCAGCCAGGCTTTTGCCGACAGCGAATTGCGTCAGACCCTGAACTGCATCCGTTGCGGTGCCTGTATGAATCATTGCCCGGTGTATACCCGAATCGGCGGCCATGCCTATGGGGAGGTTTATCCCGGCCCTATCGGAAAAATCATCACCCCGCACATGGTCGGCCTGGCGAAAGTCCCGGATCACCCGAGCGCCTCTTCGCTATGCGGAGCCTGCGGGGATGTATGCCCGGTAAAAATCCCGATCCCTGCTTTGCTGCGGCGTCTGCGCGAAGAAAACGTCAAGGCCCCGGACAGCCCCCATCAAGTGATGCGCGGCCAGGGCAGCAAGTATTCGCGCAAGGAACGGTTCATCTGGAACGCCTGGGCGAAGCTCAACAGTTCGCCGACGCTGTATCGCCTGTTCGGCTTTTTCGCCACCCGTTTGCGTGCCCTCACGCCGAGCAATGTCGGCCCGTGGACGCAAAATCACAGCGCGCCGAAACCCGCTGCCCGCTCACTGCATGACATGGCCCGCGAGCACTTTGCCAAGGGAGACCGCTGATGAGCGCCAAGCAAAATATCCTAGCCAAACTGCGTAATAGTCTGACAGGCACCACACCGGTGGCCGACAACTTTGATGTCGAACTGGTGACCCAGCCTTACACCTACGCTCCTGAGCAGCGCATTGCGCAACTGCGCAAGCTGATGGAAGCGGTGCACACGGAAATTCATCTGACGTCCGGCGAAGAGTGGCCAACGCTACTCGCGCAATTGCTGCGGGACCGCCAGTTGCCGAGTCTGCTGATCGCACCGACAACGCCCCACGGTCAACGCATCACACAACACTGGGCGAATAATCCAGGCCTGCCAATGCTCAAGGCCTACGACCGCCCGGTCGAAGAATGGAAAGCCGAGTTGTTCAACGATACCCCGGCGAGCCTGACCACCACCCTCGGCGCCATCGCGGCGACCGGCAGCCTGATTCTCTGGCCGACGCGGGAAGAACCGCGCTTGATGAGCCTGGCCCCTCCGGTGCATTTCGCCCTGCTCAAGGCCAGCGAAATCCGCGACAACTTCTATCAGGTGCAACAGGAGTTCGAATGGGCCCAGGGCATGCCGACCAATGCGTTGCTGGTGTCCGGCCCGTCGAAGACCGCCGACATCGAACAAGTCCTGGCGTACGGCGCTCACGGTCCGAAGGACCTGGTGGTGCTGATCCTGGAGGACCAATGAGTCTACCGGCCACTTTCCTGCGCGATGCACAGCAACTGATTCCTCAAGAACGACGTTTCGACGACCCTCTGTCGACCCTGGCCTTCGGCACTGACGCCAGTTTCTATCGATTGATTCCGCAACTGGTGATTCGCGTCGAGTCCGAAGACGAAGTGGTGGCACTGCTGCAACTGGCGCAACGCGATCAGGTGCCGGTGACCTTCCGCGCCGCCGGCACCAGCCTGTCTGGCCAGGCGATCAGCGATTCGGTGCTGATCGTGCTGGGGGAAAACTGGAACGGTCGCGAAATCCGCGGGCAAGGCGCGCAAATCCGCCTGCAACCGGGGGTGATCGGCGCCCAGGCCAATGCCTGGCTGGCGCCGTTCGGACGCAAGATCGGCCCGGATCCGGCCTCGATCAACGCCTGCAAGATCGGCGGAATCGTCGCCAACAATGCCAGTGGGATGTGCTGCGGCACGGCGCAAAACACCTATCACACCCTGGCCGGCATTCGTCTGGTGCTGGCCGACGGCAGTCGTCTCGACACTGAGGACGCCGCCAGCGTTGCGGCGTTTCGCCAAAGCCACGCCACCCTGCTGGAGCGCTTGGCGACTCTTGGTCGTGAGACCCGGGCAAACGCTGAGCTGGCTGCGAGAATCCGCCACAAATACCGTCTGAAAAATACCACCGGCCTGTCGCTCAATGCCTTGGTGGATTTCGACGAGCCTGTGGATATCTTGAGCCACTTGCTGGTGGGCTCCGAGGGCACGCTAGGGTTCATCAGTGCCGTGACCTACGACACGGTGATCGACCACCCGAACAAGGCCTCGGCCCTGATTGTGTTCCCGGATGTCGAGACCTGCTGCAACGCGGTCACCGTGTTGAAAAGCCAACCGGTGTCGGCCGTGGAACTGTTGGACCGACGCAGCCTGCGTTCAGTGCAGAACAAACCCGGCATGCCGCCTTTCGTACAGCATCTGTCGAACAATGCCTGCGCCTTGCTGATCGAATCTCGCGCCGCATCACCCACACTGCTGCACGAGCAACTGGCGCAGATCATGGCGTCGCTGAAGGCGTTCCCGGTGGAGAAGCAGGTCGATTTCACTGAAGACCCGCAGGAAAACGCCCGCCTCTGGGCCATCCGCAAAGACACCTTCCCGGCCGTCGGCGCGGTGCGCAAGACCGGCACCACGGTGATCATCGAAGACGTCACCTTCCCGGTCGAACAACTGGCCGTCGGCGTCAACCGCCTGATCGAGCTGTTCGACAAACATCACTACGACGAAGCAATCCTTTTCGGACACGCGCTGGAAGGCAATCTTCACTTCGTCTTCACCCAAGGCTTCAACAACTCGGAAGAAGTCGCACGCTACCAAGCGTTCATGGACGACGTGGCGCAACTGGTGGCGGTGGAATTTGGCGGTTCACTGAAGGCCGAACACGGCACCGGGCGCAACATGGCGCCGTTCGTCGAGCTGGAATGGGGCAG
The DNA here is from genome assembly GCF_000282355.1 of Pseudomonas sp. GM49. GTDB lineage: Bacteria > Pseudomonadota > Gammaproteobacteria > Pseudomonadales > Pseudomonadaceae > Aquipseudomonas. The sequence continues at coordinate 6,810 of NZ_AKJL01000014.1, read as the reverse complement.
CGATGCTTACCAGTTGATGTGGCAGCTCAAGCGTCTGCTCGATCCCAACGGCATTCTCAATCCAGACGTGGTGCTCAGTGAAGATCCGCAGATCCACCTCAAGCACCTCAAGCCCTTGCCGGCCGCCGACGAGATTGTGGACAAGTGCATCGAGTGCGGCTTCTGCGAACCCGTCTGCCCGTCGAAGGGCCTGACCCTGAGTCCACGCCAACGCATCGTGATCTGGCGCGACATTCAGGCAAAAAAACGTGCCGGCGTCGATACTGCCGAACTCGAAGCCGCATACGAATACCAGGGCATCGATACCTGCGCCGCCACCGGCCTGTGCGCACAACGTTGCCCGGTCGGCATCAATACCGGCGAACTGGTGAAAAAACTGCGCAGCCGCAAGGCAACACATACGAAAACCGCCAACTGGCTTGAAGGAAACTTCGCCACGGCGCTGCAAGGGGCGCGTTTCACCCTGCACGTCGCCAACGGTGCGCGTCTGTTGCTGGGCGCGCCGCGACTGGCAACACTTTCCGCTGCCGTAACCAAGCTGTCCAAGGGACAGGTCCCGTTGTGGACCAACGCCATGCCGCAGCCGGAAAAAGCCATCCGCTTCAGTCCCGCCGTGTCGGACGAACGCCCTCGGGTGGTGTACCTGGCGGCTTGTGTGTCGCGGGTTATGGGGCCAGCGGCGGGGGATAAAGAGCAGGTGTCGTTGTACGACAAAACCCGCGGGCTGCTGGAGAAGGCCGGTTACCAGGTGGTCTTCCCGGACAATCTGGACAACCTCTGCTGCGGCCAGCCATTCGCCTCCAAAGGCTACGCCGAACAAGCCGAACATAAACGCCAGGAACTGATCGGCGCCTTGCTGCACGCCAGTCGCGGCGGGCTCGACCCGATTTACTGCGACACCAGCCCGTGTACGTTACGGCTCACTCAAGACCTTGGCGAAGTTCGACTGGACCTCTACGACCCGGTGCGTTTCATCCGCACGCACTTGGTGGATCGCCTCGACTTCACACCGCAGGAAGCGCCGATTGCGGTACACGTCACTTGCAGCACTCAGCACCTTGGCGAAAGTCAGGCGTTGATCGATCTGGCGCGCAAATGCAGCAAAAACGTGGTCATTCCTGAAGGCATTCACTGTTGCGGGTTTGCCGGTGACAAGGGCTTCACCACGCCGGAGTTGAACGCCCATTCGCTGCGCACGCTCAAGGACGCGGTGCAACAATGCAGCGAAGGCATTTCCACCAGCCGCACCTGTGAGATCGGTCTGACGCAACATGGCGGCATTGACTACCACGGACTAGTCTATCTCGTGGACCGCGTTACCCAGGCTAGGGCGACCTGAGCAGAACCTCACGAAAGGCGCATTCATCTGCCCTTTTAGTGCTTCCTGCCAAAACTGATAGCATTACAGCAATAAATAGAACCCTGACGTGCCGCCGCAGTCCACAGATCAAGTCCTGCAAACGTGGGACCTTTCCAAAACTCGGCAGCCCGTCCTGATGGTCAGCGATGCCTGGCCACTCAGTTCAAGGAGATACTCATGAAACGTTCTGTACTGTTTGGTCTGTTCGTTACTGCCTCAATGCTGGCCTCCCCCTCGTTTGCCGCCGAAAAAGATCTATGCGCGGTCAACCTGCAAACCATCGAAAACGCAAAGGCACAGATTCCTCCCGAAATGGCTGAGCAAGTAGCAGACTCTGTCGAGAAGGCCCAAGCCGACCATGCAAAAGGCACCAAAAAAGGTATTGATGATTGCGTCGCCGAGACCAACCAAACCATCCAGGACCTCAAGAACGCGAGCAAAGGCGGGAAGTAACTCTCAGCTCAAGGTCAGCCTTAGGGTTGGCCTCCTGGGCCTTGTTGGCGTACATCAACAACGAAGTACTGGTAGCCGGGAGTTAAAAGCCCGACTGCGTCCGATACGCAGCAAACCAAAACCCGCCAGTTGCGGGTTTTGTTGCATCCGGGGTCTGGAAATGTGTAACCGTGCGCATCTCTGGAAAAAGCTCGACACGTTCTCTGAAAAAACCGAATTCTTGCGTTGCGTCGTAGTCTTTTAGATAGGCCCCATCAATCGTGGCTGTTTTTCGGGCTCGGCCTGGCCGCCCGCTCATACGTCAGCACCGAGACCATCCGATCCAGGAGATATCCATGAAACGTACCGCACTCGCTGGCCTGTTCATTTCTGCTGCAATGTTGGCCACTCCTGTATTTGCTGCGGACAACAACCTCTGTACGAGCAAGCTGCAAGAGCTCAAAGGCAAAGTGAATGCGCTGCCGGCGACCTCCGGAAACACCACAATGGAGATCAAAAGGCTGATGTCCAGCGCCGAAGCCTCACAAGCCTCCGGAGACGACAAGAAATGCGTCACCGAGGCCACCCAGGCATTGGCACTCGCTGACAGACAGAGCAACGAGCCCCACCCATAATTTGTGCTGGCCAACCTTCGGGTTGGCCTTCTGAGTCACGTTGACGTACACTGTACGGGCTTGTTGCTCACTTGATTCAAAGAGCACCAGGCTCGGGGCCGTTTAGGATTCGACGCCGGTTGCGAAACTTTAGGTGCATGCCGAGTTGGTAACAGAACTCGTAAATCCACTGTTGCAACTTCCTATAGTTGCCAATGACGAAACCTACGGGGAATACGCTCTCGCTGCGTAAGCAGCCTTAGCCCTTCCCTCCTGGTACCTTCGGGTCCAGCAATCATCAGGGGATGTCTGTAAACCCAAAGTGATTGTCATATAGAACAGAATCGCCGTGCAGTACGTTGTGGACGAAGCGGCTAAAACTTACACAACTCGCCCAAAGCACCCTGCCCGTCGGGTCGCTGAGGGTTAACTTAATAGACACGGCTACGCATGTAGTACCGACAGCGGAGTACTGGCGGACGGGGGTTCAAATCCCCCCGGCTCCACCAAATACGAAGCAAAACAAAACCCGCCAAGTGCGGGTTTTGTTGCATCCGGGACTCTACAATCCATGCCACACCGCCCCCCCTGTGGGAGCGGGCTTGCCCGCGAAGAGGCCAGCCAGATCAACACAAATACCCAGCGGCCACAGAAGCCACCGTCACCGCGACCTACCCCGGAGACGCCCATGCGCCAAGCCCTCCTGATCATCGACCTCCAGCCCAGTTTCGCCCCACCCCAATGGCTCATCGATGGCATCCAGACACTCATCGGCACCCTGCCCAGCGTCGCCACCGTCGAACGCCACGACGAATCCAAAACCCCCTTCCAGAAACAGCTCGGCTGGCACCCCGCCCCGGACGACGACTGTCTGATCCAGGCTGACCGCATCTTCATCAAGCACGGATACGCGCCGTCGCCTGAGACCATCGAGTATTTAAAAAGCCTGAAGGTGGACCGGGTATTGGTCTGCGGCCTTCAGACGGAGACCTGCTGCCTGGCGGCGGGGTTTGCGCTGTTTGATGCGGGTTTGCAGCCGACGTTGATTACGGACTTGACGGTGGGGTCGTCGCTGGACCGGACGGGCGGGTTGGGGGTCAGGCTTTGGGAGCATCATTTCAAGCACATGGTGCGATCGAGTGACCTGTGATCGGTGCAATGACTTCACCACGTCCTAGGAAATTTCCCGCAAAACGCATCGCCTTTCATGAACTGGCGGACGCTGATTCTCGAAGATAGCCTTCTGGGGTCGCTGAACATCAGCGATCAGTTTTGACAGACTGAAAACCGGGGCAGCTCCTATGAATAGACCAGGATCTCCATCATGAAAAAACACAGCCCCACTCCACAAAACTCTTCATCTGATCCAACCAACAAAACACCCGACTTATCCAAACTCTCCAAAACCACCGAACCCGCCATCAGCGCCCGCCTGCGCAACCCCAGTCACCTCGACCCCGTCAGCCACGTCTTCACCATCCGCCCCGACATCGACACGCCGTCCCTGCTCACCCACGCCAGCGAAACCCTCGCCTCGCTCAACGTCATGAGCACTGACCTGGCCTGTGATCTTGAAAGTTCGCGCCGCAACATCGCCCTGGCAATCCAGCAATTGGCTGTGCTGGCGCAATTGCTGGTGAATCGGGCGCTGGACAACATTGCGCCACTTGATGAAGTGGAGGCTTGAGATGGATCGATACATGACGATGACCGGCATCGACTGCACCATCGCATCACTACTGATCGACGCCGAAGTACCACTGGATGTTCTGCACGAAACAGCGGCCTATCGCATCCGCACAGCGATGCCATTGCTGGAGTGCTTCGCGGCGGATGTGGGTGTTTACAGCAAACAGGCGCGGGTTTGATCCTTGAACATGGACGATCCCATTGAGATCGTCCAACTCAGAGCCGCGATCACTCAACCACGCAACCGCCTCACCCAAACCCCCACCAATATCCCCAACACAATCGACACCAACGGCACAGCGCCTACCCAGGTCAGTGTCGGAAACACCAACAATATCTGCGAGTCATTCCCGCCCAGCATCATCGAGGCACCGGTCCCCATCAGCACGCCAGCCAGTAAATGCCTGCCCGCCGTCATCACTTCAAACCGCTGATAGTTGAACGTACGACGATGCAATGTGTAACAGAGCATACCCCCCAGCAACAGGCTGAACACCGCGACACGTTGCTGGGTCAGCATGTTTTCGCCCGGCAACCAGAACATTTTCGAGAGATCGTAAAAGAACACGCTGGGCGTCCACTGCGGTTCGAAGGTGTAGAGGGCGCTGGTCAGCGCGCCCAGCAACAGGCTCGACAGCACCAGGTGTTTGTCACCGTGGATCCGGATTAAAGACAGCAAAATCAGCAACACGATGCCGATGACCAGCCAGTAATGACGGCTGGAAATCATCGGCATTTGCAGCGCCCGGTGTTCGGTCAGCATGTTCAGGTGATGCCACAGCACGATGCCCAGCACCCAGCCGAGGATGGTGAAAACCTTGTTGAGGTTGCCGCTGGCGAGTTTGGTCAGGGTGCCGACGCTGCATCCGTCATTGAGCACCGAGGCGAGGCCGAACAACAGCCCGCCACCGACCAGCGACAAGTAGCCAACCTCGGGAATGAACAACGGCTGACTGACGCCAAACAAGGCGTAGAACGGCGCGAGCAACAGGCCGAACAAACCGCAACTGACCAACGACACGAACAGGGTCGGCCGGCGCTTGAGCAGCAGCCCCATGGCGTTGACCAGACACATGCCCATGCGTTGGGACACCCAGCCGATAAGGAACGCCAACAACAGCGAAATCAGCAGTGAAAGCACAGGCCTCCCTGTCTCCGGTCAGTGACATCGTGCCGATGCCTGAGAGAGAGACTAGCCGCTGCGCAAACACTTGGGATGACCCCGTAAAGCCCTTCTACACTCAATCGGCATATGCCCTACAACACCTGTCGAATAGGCCCTCATGACCACCCTCACCGACCGCTTGAAGCAAGGCAAGGATGCGCGCAAGAAGTGCTCGCGCAGTTCGCAAGCCTCCTTGGGAAATGTCGCCCGCGACCCGATACCGCTGATCAAGGCCTCAAGTGAAGGACGCGTCAAATCGCTGGTGGAGTTGCGCTACGGGCGAATGCTGGTGTCACCTTTCACCTTCTATCGCGGTAATGCGCTGCTGCAGGCCCACGACCTGTCGGGCACCTCGAACATGGGGTTGGATTCGCCGATTTGCGGTGATAGCCACCTGATGAATTTCGGGGGCTTCGCAACGCCTGAACGCAATCTGCTGTTCAGTGTCAACGACTTCGACGAAGCCCATCCCGGGCCGTGGGAGTGGGACTTGAAACGTCTGGTGGCAAGTTTCCTGGTGGCGGCTCGCGATCTGCGTCATGGGGAAACGGTTGAAGAAACGGTTTGCCATCAGGTCGTGGGCGCCTATCAGAAAACCATGCTCGAATGCGCCGAACAAAGTGCGCTGGAAACCTGGTACGAGGCCATCAGCTATGACGACCTGCTGGCGCAGGCCAACAAAAGCACCCTGGAACACGTGGAACGGGCCATCGAAAAAGCCGAGCGTCGCACCCATGCCGAACTGCTGCCAAAAATCAGCGAACGCGACGCCCATGGTCGTCTGATCATTCGCGATGACCTGCCAGAAATTTTCCACCTGCACAAAAACACCACGCTGCTGGACGCCGATGATGACTGGTTGCGCCTCTCGGACTGGCGCCCGCTCTACGACACCTTCATGCGCGACTATCGCGGCACCCTGCAAGCGGACCGCCGCGATCTGGTGTCGCGGTTTCATGTTCAGGACGTGGCGTTCAAAGTGGTGGGTGTCGGCAGTGTCGGCACCCGTTGCCTGGTGGCGCTGTTGACCGACGATCAGGAGTTCCCGTTGTTCCTGCAATTCAAGGAAGCGCGGCGCTCGGTGCTCGCAGGCTACGTGAAAGCCAAGTCACGAGTGCGGCATGAAGGGCAGCGGGTGGTCGACGGTCAGCGGTTGATGCAATCGGCCAGCGACCTGTTCCTCGGCTGGACCACCGGCCCCAGCGGACGGCATTTCTATGTGCGGCAATTGCGCGATATGAAAATATCCGCCGAACTCGAGACTTTCGATGGCGACGCATTCGCGGCCTATGGCCGGCTCTGCGGCCGGGCCCTGGCTCGTGCCCATGCCAAGTCTTCCGGGCGCGCGGCGGTGATCAGCGGCTACATCGGCAAGAGCGAGGCACTGGCCGACGCGCTCTATAAATATGCCCGGGGTTATACCGAGCAGAACGAGCGCGATTTCGAGCGGTTCCAGCAAGCCTGTCGCAAGGGCCGATTGCGGGCACGGTCGGAAGCCGACTTTGCCGCAGATCACCTGCCGTAGCGGTGTGGCAGGCTCCGGCGCGGGG
>NZ_AKJL01000013.1 GCF_000282355.1 Pseudomonas sp. GM49 | reverse complement strand
ACTACGGCAGCGAAGAACAGAAACAGACCTGGCTGGCTGCCCTGGCCAGCGGCCAGGCCATCGGCTGCTTCTGCCTGACCGAACCCCAGGCCGGTTCCGAGGCCCACAACCTGCGCACCCGCGCCGAACTGCGCGACGGCCAGTGGGTGATCAACGGCGCCAAGCAATTCGTCAGCAACGGCAAGCGCGCCAAGCTGGCGATTGTATTTGCCGTAACCGATCCGGACCTGGGCAAGCGTGGCATCTCGGCGTTCCTGGTTCCGACCGACACCGCCGGCTTTATCGTTGATCGCACCGAGCACAAGATGGGTATCCGTGCTTCCGACACCTGCGCGGTCACCCTGAACGACTGCACCATCCCTGAAGCCAATCTGCTCGGCGAGCGCGGCAAAGGCCTGGCCATCGCCCTGTCCAACCTCGAAGGCGGCCGCATCGGCATCGCCGCCCAGGCACTGGGCATCGCCCGCGCTGCGTTTGAAGCGGCGCTGGCCTACTCCCGTGATCGTGTGCAGTTTGGCAAAACGATCAATGAACACCAGAGCATCGCCAATTTGCTGGCTGACATGCACATGCAATTGAACGCCGCGCGGTTGCTGATCCTGCACGCCGCGCGCCTGCGCACGGCCGGCAAGCCCTGCCTGTCGGAGGCATCACAAGCCAAGCTGTTTGCTTCGGAAATGGCGGAAAAGGTCTGTTCGTCCGCGATTCAGATTCATGGCGGCTATGGCTATCTGGAAGATTATCCGGTGGAGAAGTACTACCGGGATGCGCGGATCACGCAGATCTACGAAGGGTCGAGCGAGATTCAGCGGATGGTGATCGCCCGGGAACTGAAGAACTACCTGGTCTGAAGCTCTGTAGGAGCGAGCTCGCTCGCGATGGTGGTCAACGATGACGCGGGGCGCCTGAGTCAGCCCGGTGCCCTTGAGTTTTTCGCGAGCAAGCTCGCTCCCACAAAGGACCTCATGAACACCGAGATCCAATGTGGGAGCGAGCTCGCTCGCGATGAGGTCAGCAAATACGCCGCATTACTTGCCGACGAACTCCGCCTCACGCTTGGCAATGAACGCCGCCATCCCTTCCTTCTGATCCTGCGTCGCAAACGCCGCATGGAACACCCGACGCTCAAAGCGCACGCCTTCTGCCAGGCTCACTTCGAAGGCGCGGTTGACGCTTTCCTTGACCATCATCGCAATCGGTAACGATTTTTTGGCGATCAACGCCGCGACTTTCAGCGCTTCATCCAGCAGCTCATCGCTCGGCACGATACGCGCCACGATGCCGCAACGCTCCGCTTCCACGGCATCGATCAAACGCCCGCTCAAGCACATTTCCATGGCCTTGGCCTTGCCCACGGCGCGGGTCAGGCGTTGGGTGCCGCCCATGCCCGGCAACACGCCGAGGTTGATTTCCGGCTGGCCGAATCTGGCATTGTCACCAGCCAGAATGAAATCGCACATCAGCGCCAGTTCACAGCCGCCACCCAAAGCGAAACCATTGACCGCCGCGATGATCGGCTTGCGGCGGTTGGCCACGCGGTCGCTGTCGCTGAACAGGTCGTCGATGTAGATCTGCGGATAGGTCAGCTCGGCCATTTCCTTGATATCGGCACCGGCGGCGAAGGCTTTTTTCGAACCGGTCAGGACGATGCAGCCGATGTTCGAGTCAGCCTCGAAGCCATCGAGGGCCTGGTTCAGTTCGCTGACGATCTGCGCGTTCAAGGCGTTCAGCGCCTGTGGACGGTTGAGGGTGATCAGGCCAACTCGGCCGTGGGTTTCCAGCAAAATCGTTTCGTAGCTCAGCTCTTTGTCGCTCACAGGGGACTCCTTCTTATAGATTGCGCGAAATGACCATGCGCTGAATATCGCTGGTGCCTTCGTAGATCTGGCAAACCCGCACGTCGCGGTAGATCCGCTCCAGCGGGAAGTCGTTGAGGTAACCGTAGCCGCCGAGGGTTTGCAGCGCCGAGGAGCATACCTTCTCGGCCATTTCCGAGGCGAACAACTTGGCCATCGACGCTTCGACCAGGGCCGGTTTGCCGCTGTCACGCAGGGCGGCGGCGTAGTGCACCATTTGCCGTGCCACGGCGATCTGGGTGGCCATGTCCGCCAGGCGGAAGGCCACGGCCTGGTGCTCGATGATCGGCTTGCCGAAGCTCTCGCGTTCGCGGGCGTAGTCGCGGGCCGCTTCGAACGCGGCGCGGGCCATGCCCACCGATTGCGAAGCGATGCCGACGCGGCCGCCTTCAAGGTTGGCCAGGGCAATCCTGTAGCCTTCGCCCTCCTCGCCCAAACGGTTGGCCACCGGGACCTTCACGTCTTCGAAGAGGATCTGGCAGGTGTCGGACGCATGCTGGCCGAGCTTGTCCTCGACCCGCGCAACGGTGTAGCCCGGCGAATCGGTCGGCACGATAAACGCGCTGATGCCACGTTTGCCAGCATTCGGATCGGTCACCGCAAACACGATCACCACACCGGCATTCTGTCCGGAGGTGATGAACTGCTTGCAGCCGTTAAGCACGTAGTGATCGCCCTCCAGACGGGCACGGGTTTTCAGGCCGCTGGCATCGGAACCGGCCTGGGGTTCGGTCAGGGCGAAAGCGCCGAGCATCGTGCCGCTGGCCAGCGGTTTGAGGAAGCGCTCTTTCTGCTCATCCGTACCGTAGTTGAGGATCGGCACGCAGCCCACGGAGTTGTGCACGCTCATGATGGTCGAGCAGGCGCCATCGCCGGCGGCGATTTCTTCCAGCGCCATGGCGTAGGCCAGGTAACCGGTGTCGCATCCGCCCCACTGCTCTGGCACCAGCATGCCGAAGAAGCCCAGCCCGGCCATCTCACCGATGGCTTCCTTGGGAAAGCGGTGCTCGCGATCCCATTCGGCAGCGAACGGCTTCAGCCGTTCCTGGGCAAAGTCCCGGGCCATGTCGCGGATTTGTTGTTGGTCGTCATTGGGGATCATGGTGAATCCTTAAAATTCAATTGCCCCCTGTAGGAGCGAGCTTGCTCGCGAAGGGCCTGAGAGCGCCACATTCATCCAGGCAGGCCACGTCATCGTTGACGTTCTTCGCGAGCAAGCTCGCTCCTACAGGAACTGCGTAGGTCTTAATACAGGCACTCAACGGCCATGGCCGTCGCTTCACCGCCGCCGATGCAAATCGCTGCGACGCCGCGTTTCAAGCCTTTCTGGCGCAGGGCCGAAAGCAAGGTCACCAGAATCCGCGCACCGGACGCCCCGATCGGGTGACCCAAGGCGCAAGCACCGCCGTGCACGTTGAGTTTCTCGTGGGGGATTTCCAGATGAGTCATCGCGGCCATGCCGACCACGGCGAAGGCTTCGTTGACTTCCACCAGATCGACGTCATTGAGCGACCAGCCGGTTTTTTTCATCAATTTCTTGATGGCGCCAATCGGTGCCACCGGGAACAGGCCCGGGGTGTCAGCGAACGCGGCGTGGCCATGAATCACCGCCAACGGTTTCAGGCCTTGTTTCTGTGCTTGCGACTGGCGCATCAGCACCAGCGCCGCCGCACCGTCGGAAATCGAACTGGAGTTGGCCGCCGTCACGCTGCCACCCTCGCGGAACGCCGGTTTCAGCGAAGCGATCTTGTCCAGCTTGGCTTTTGGCGGCTGCTCGTCATTGCTGATCACCACCTGCTCTTTGCCGACCGTCACGGTCAGCGGCACGATTTCGGCCTTGAAGCTGCCGTCCTTGATCGCCTGCTGTGCGCGGGTGGTCGAGGCGATGGCGAACGCGTCCTGGGCTTCACGGCTGAAACTGTTGGTTTCGGCGCAGTCTTCGGCGAAGGTGCCCATCAGGCGGCCCTTGTCGTAGGCATCTTCGAGGCCGTCGAGGAACATCGAGTCCTGCACCCGGCCATGGCCCATGCGGTAGCCGGCACGGGCGCGGTCCAGCAGGTACGGAGCGTTGGACATGCTTTCCATGCCACCGGCGACCACGACATCGGCACTGCCAGCCAACAACATATCGTGGGCCAGAATCGTCGCTTCCATGCCGGAACCGCACATCTTGTTCAGGGTGGTGCAGCGGGTCGATTTATCCAGCCCGGCACCCAGCGCCGCTTGACGCGCCGGGGCCTGGCCAAGGCCAGCCGGCAGTACGCAGCCGAACAACACCTCGTCGACGCTATCACTGGCGACGCCGGCGCGTTCAACCGCGGCCTTGATGGCAGCAGCACCGAGTTGCGGCGCGGTCAGGCTTTTCAGATCGCCCTGGAAACCGCCCATCGGGGTACGGACGGCGCTGACGATAACGATTGGATCGTTGGACATAGTCATGACAAATCCTCCTTACTTGGCGGCCATGCGCAAGGCACCGTCGAGACGGATCACCTCGCCATTGAGCATGCTGTTTTCAATAATATGCCTGACCAGCCCGGCGTACTCGCCTGGTTTGCCCAGACGCGGCGGAAATGGCACGCCGGCCGCCAGGGAATCGCGGACTTCCTGGGTCATGCCGGCCATCATCGGCGTCTCGAAGATGCCGGGGGCAATCGTCATGACACGGATGCCGAAACGCGCCAGTTCGCGGGCCGCCGGCAAGGTGAGGCTGACAATCGCACCCTTGGACGCCGAATAAGCCGCCTGGCCGATCTGACCGTCGTAAGCCGCGGCAGACGCGGTGTTGATGATCACGCCGCGCTCGCCATCGGCATCCGCTTCGGTCTCGGCAATCGCCGCTGCCGCAAGGCGCAGCATGTTGAAGCTACCAATCAGGTTGACGTTGATTACCTGGCTGAAACTGGCCAGCGCGTGTGGACCGTTCTTGCCGAGAATCTTCTCGCCACGCACGATGCCGGCGCAGTTGACCAGACCATTGAGGCCGCCGAAGGCCTTGACCGTCGCCTGCACGGCTGCCTCGGCCGCCGCTTCGTTGCTGATGTCCGCCACCACGCTGTGCGCGCCAAGGCGCTGGGCCTGGGCTTCAACGGCTTCGGCGTTCATGTCCACCAGCATCACTTTCGCGCCGGCGGCGACCAGTACCTCGGCGGTGGCGGCACCGAGGCCGGAAGCGCCGCCAGTGACGATAAAAATCTTGTTCTCGATCTGCATCATTGTTTCCCTGGGTTCAAGCTGGAATATTCTTCGCCGCAGCCTCTTGAGCCTTGGCGATTTCCTGGTTGCGCAAGATAAAGCGCTGCAATTTGCCGCTTGGGGTTTTCGGCAATTCGCTGACAAATTCGATTTCACGGGGGTACGAGTGCGCCGCCAGACGCTTGCGCACGTGCTGGCGCAGTTCTTCGGCCAACGCAGGTTCTGCGCGGTATTGCGGGCTGAGCACGACGAAGGCCTTGACCAGTTCGGTGCGCTCGGGATCGGGCTTGCCGACCACGGCAGCCTCGACCACGGCCGGGTGTTCGATCAACGCACTTTCCACGTCGAACGGACCGACCCGGTAGCCTGAAGTGGTAATCACGTCATCACTGCGACCGACGAAGCTGATGCTGCCGTCCGGGTTCCACTCGACGGTGTCGCCACTCAGGTAATAGTTGCCGACGAAGGCCTTGGTCGGCCCGCCTTCGTAACCGGCGAACCAGCACATCGGCGATTGACTGCGGTCGATGGCCAGGATGCCAGGCTGGCCGACACCCAGCTCCTTGTAGTCGTCATCCAGCACCACGATGCGGTGGCCCGGCGAGGCAAAGCCGGCGGCGCCCATGTGGATCGGGTGCTCAAGGCCGTGGTGGTTGCACAGCACCATGCCCAGCTCGGTCTGCCCGTAATGGTCGTGGATGACTACACCGAGGTTGTCGGCGAACCAGCGGATTACTTCCGGGTTCAGCGGCTCGCCGGCGCTGCTGACGATACGCAGCTTGCCCTTGATGGATCTGGCGAACTCATCGCCACCGGCAATCAACAGACGGTAGGCCGTCGGCGAACCGGTGAGGTTGGTAATCCCGTACTTGTTGATCACCCGGCAGGTACTTTCGAGGGTGAACGGGCCGTCGTAAAAGGTGATCGGATGACCCATGGACATCGGCCCTGTGACACCGAAATAAATACCATAGGCCCAACCCGGATCGGCGACGTTCCAGAACGCGTCTTCCGGGCGCAGATCCACTGCGTCGCGGGTGTAGCTCTGGAACGCAACGATGGCCTTGAGCGGCACCGACAGTGCTTTCGACGGGCCGGTGGTGCCCGAGGTGAACATCAGCAGGAACGGATCTTCGCCGGTCAGCAGCACTGGCTCGCAGTCGGCGGAATAATTGGCCAGTTCGGCCCAGAAACTGAAGTCGCCACGAACCAGGCCCTGCCCTTTGGGGCCGGTGACGGTAACCGTGGTCGGGCAATCGGCGACTTCGGCGAGTTTCGGCCGGTTCACCCCATCGGTGACCACCACTTTGGCACCCGAGCAGCTCAGGCGGTGCTCGATGGCTTTGGGGCCGAACGCGGTAAACAGCGGTTGGTATACGGCACCGATGCGCCAGGTGGCGAATACGGTGATCAACAATTCGATGTTGCGTGGCAACAGGCCGGCCACCTTGTCGCCTTTCTTCACGCCCTGTGCCAGCAGGAAATTGGCGAAACGCGCGGCCTTGTCTTGCAATTCGGTGAAGGTGTACGTCGCACCAGCGCCGTCGCGGCCTTCCCAGAACAGCGCGATGCGCCCCGGCAAGGCATGCCGGTCACAACATTCGACACAGGCGTTGAGGGCCGTCAAATCGCCTGCGAGTGCGGCATCGACGGTGTGCTGATAATTGAACTGAGAAGTAGCAGACAAGTAATCGCGCATTGCCAGAATCCCTCTGTGTTTTTGTTAGGTTGGGGGAACCGTAAACAACAGGGAAATACTCGCTCTGCTTGGGGTGGCGGGCAATGGTCAAAGTTATCAAGTTGTCTGACTGCTTTGGCCAAAGCCCTCAGGCATCAGGAAGTGAAGCGCACCCCCGGTTTAGCGCGCTCGTCCACAGTCAGCTCGAACACATCCGGGCGAGCGTAGTGCCCGACCACGTCATAGTCGTAGCGGGCACGCACCAGGTCGTCAGTGTCGATTGAGGCAGTAAGCAAACCGGCGCTGTCGCGTAACGGTCCGGCGAGAATGTCGCCCATGGGACCAACAATCACGCTGCCGCCGGCAATCAACGGCCGATCCGCCGGCCAGTTGGCGATATCCAGGCCCAGGGCCTGGGGCGATGCCTGGACCTGACAGGCGCTGACCACAAAACAGCGCCCCTCATGGGCAATGTGGCGCATGCTGACTTGCCACATGTCCCGCTCGTCCACGGTCGGTGCGCACCACACCTCCACGCCCTTGGCGTACATCGCGGTGCGCAGCAGCGGCATCATGTTTTCCCAACACACCACCGCGCCGACGCGCCCGACCTGGCTGTCGATCACGGGCAGCGTCGAACCATCGCCCTTGCCCCAGATCAGCCGCTCGGTGCCCGTGGGCATCAGCTTGCGGTGTTTGGCCACCAGCCCGGCCTGCGGGTCAAAGTACAGCGCGGTGCAGTACAAGGTGCTGCCTGCCCGTTCGATCACGCCGATCACCAGATTGGCCCCGGTGCGCGCGGACAGCGCCGCCAGCGCCTCGGTTTCCGCGCCGGGTACGTCGATGGCATTGGCAAAATAGCGCGCAAAGGCTTCGCGCCCTTCCGGCAGCCGATAACCGAGCTGCGTGCCAAAGCCCTCGCCTTTGGGATAACCCCCCAGCAGCGCTTCCGGCATCACCACCAACGCGGCGCCGGATTCGATGATCGCGTTTTCATAAGACAGGATCTGTTCCAGGGTTTCAGCCTTGCCACCGGGCAAGGCGCCGATCTGCAGGGCAGCAACGATTGATTTGGGCATTGCACAGACTCCATTGGCATCAGGTGTTGCTCATTCTCCGGCGCCACGCAATCATCAATAAAGACCGATTCACTGCTGAATGATATGAGCCAAATGAATATCACCGACATCGACCTCAACCTGCTCAAAGTCTTCGAAGCGCTGCACGAAGAGTCCAGCGCCAGCCGTGCCGCCTTGCGTCTGGGTGTGACCCAATCGGCGGTCAGCGCGGCCTTGCGCCGGTTGCGCGAGGTGTATGGCGATCAGCTGTTCGTGCGTACCGGACGCGGCCTGGCCCCCTCACTCAAGGCCAATCAGCTCAAACCCGTGGTCAGCGATGCCTTGAACAAATGCCGGCAGAGCCTGGCGATGGTCGATCCGGCCGCCCGGCAGTACGAAGGACGCTCGGTGACCGTGGGAATGTCGGATGATTTCGAAATAGCCTACGGCCGGCGGCTGATCGAAGAAATCGCCCGTTGCGCGCCGAAACTGCGGCTGATTTTCCGCCAGACCCACAGCCAGATCGTGGCTCAGGCGTTGATGGAACGCAGCATTGACCTGGCGATTACCGCAGGCGGGTTTGCCGAGCGGCTGCTCAGCCGTCAGGTGCTGGGGGAAGGCGGATATCTGTGCCTGGCAGACCCGTCGACCCTGGTCGAGGGCCAGCAGAGCATCAGTCTTGAAGAGTTTGTGGCCCGCGAACACATTCTGGTGTCGTCCGGCGGTTTTATCGGTATTACCGACGAGGGATTGGCGGCGCTAGGGTTGAGTCGGCGGGTGTGCGCCTCGACCACGCATTTTGCCGCGTTGCCCCATTTGCTCAAGGGCAGTTCGGCCGTGGCGACCATTCCGGCCCATGCCGCCCGAAGCATCGCGGCGCTCAGTGGGCTGGCGCTGCTGCCCTGCCCCTTGGCGTTGCCGCGCTACCCGATCGAACTGGGCTGGCGCACCAGCAACCCGCTCGACCCGGTGGTGTTGAAAGTGCGCGAGGCGATTGTCGCGTGTTTCGCGCAGGAGCTGCCGCAGGCTGCTCCTACTTGGCCGCCATCAGGCGATTGACTTCACTGCGCACCATGTTGGCGAATTCCGGGGGCGACATGCCGTCCAGCTCGGCGCGCACCCATTCCGCCCACTTGCCTTTGCGCTTGGCCCGTTCGCCGAACAACCGCGCGGCCTCGCCCTTGGCTTTGCCCAGGTTGTTTTGCCAGAGTTCGAACAGACGGGATTTCTCGTCTTCAAGCGCAGCGCGCTCGGCAAGGGGTTTGTCGGCCAGATTGAAGCTCATGGGAATTTCCTGCTGCGTAAAATTGGCGACATCTTACACTGTAGGACGAAATGTCCTGCGCCGGTTTTTCAGCAAGCTGGTCTCCCCGGGCAAAATAGCTGCAACTTTTCCGACGACGGCAGACTCCATTGGTCACTGTCCACTTACCTGCAAGGAGTACTTCAATGGCCCGCAACACCGCCGAAGATCAAATCAAGGATCAAGCGTTCAGCGAGCTGCGATCGCTGATCGAAGAGTCGGAAAAGCTGCTGAAAAGCAGTGCCTCGCTAGTCGGGGAAGAAGCGGAGACCCTTCGCGGACAAATCGCCCAGAAACTCCGGCAGGCCAGGGATTCGGTGAGCAGCGTACGCGACCGCACCCAGCCCGCGGTCGAGGCCACTGAAACTTACATTGGCGGGCATCCATGGCAAACCGTGGCCATTTCCGCAGGGTTCGGTCTGGTGGTGGGGTTGTTGCTGGGCCGTCGCTGAGCGTTCCGATCAAAAAACGCAAACCTTGTAGGAGCGAGCTTGCTCCGGGCGGCGTTCCGACGATGGTCGTTAACGATTACGCGGGAAATCTGACTCCCCGCGGTGCCCTCAAGTCCATCGCGAGCAAGCTCGCTCCTACAGAATCACTCCCCCGCCAGCTCCCGCAGGTTCGCCAGCGTCTTGGCATCCAGCTCAATGCCATTGGCCTGTGACTTCGCGCGCTGATGATGACGCCGGTCACCCGGCAAACGCTTCAAGCCAACACCGTGCATTTGCCGCACCAGTTCCTGGCTGCGTTCGGCAAAGCTTTGCCCGGCCGCTTTGCTCGGATCGATTACGATGAGCAATTGGCCGGTCCAGGGGGTCTTGGCACCGGGGTGGTTCTTCCAGTCGAACTCAAAGGAAAAGTTGCCGCCAGTCAGTGCCGCCGCCAGCAACTCGACCATCATCGACAACGCCGAGCCCTTGTGCCCGCCAAAAGGCAGCAATGCGCCGCCTTCAAGAATCGCTTTCGGGTCTGTGGTCGGCTGACCGAGACTGTCCACGCCCATCCCTGCCGGCAACCGCTCACCCTCGCGTGCGGCGATTTGCACATCACCATGGGCAATGGCACTGGTGGCCAGGTCGAAGACAATCGGTGCGCCATCGGCCCGCGGTGCAGCAAAGGCAATCGGGTTGGTGCCGAACAGCGGCCGGTCGGCGCCGTGGGGCACCACGCAGGTCATGCTGTTGACCACGCTCAATGCCACAAGGCCCTCATCCGCGAAGGGTTCGACATCCGGCCACAAGGCCGCGAAATGGTGCGAGTTACGGATCGCCAGCACTGCAATGCCGGCACTTCGGGCTTTCTGTACCAGTAACTCGCGTGCCGCCGCCAGGGCCGGTTGCGCAAACCCGTTATTGGCATCGACCCGCACAAACCCTGAAGCCACATCTTCGACCACCGGAACGGCCTGGCCATTGACCCAGCCGCTTTGCAGCGTCGAAACATAACCTGGAATCCGGAATACCCCGTGACTGTGCGCGCCGTCGCGCTCGGCACCGGCGCAGTTTTGCGCCAGCACCCTGGCAACGTCGGCCGATGTGCCATGACGCAGAAAAATCTTCTCTAGCAAATCACTCAGTGCTTTGAGTGACAGGTGTGACGAGACCGCAGTAGACGCGTGATCGTGTGGCGCAGACATCTGAAGCTCCAGAATGATTATTGGAGGGAACAACAGCGTACAAAGACCCGCCGATTAACAACGCGCGGCGAGTGACCTGTCAACCTTTCGCTCAGGGTCGATGACGTATATCCGTGTCACGAATGCCCACTACCCGTGCGTTATCTATTTACCACCTGCGCCAACGCACCGGCTTTTAGTCTCGATGCTCAACCCACAGGCGCCTTTGAGTGGCACCTTGAACGAGACTCGACGATGTCTACACCTGTAACTCCGCTGTTTTTCCCTGAGGCGCTGACGTTGCGCGGCCTCTGGAGAGAACTGGGCAAAACCCACGGGCTGACGCTAAAGGACTTCGAATGGTTCAGCCAAATCGAACTGGCCAGCCAGGCACTGCGCGATCAGCAGACGCCCCCCATGCTCGCGAAAAGAATCCTGCTGAAAATCCCTGGCCTGGAACCTGTGGTGCTGGCCGGCAGTTTTTTGCTGACCGCGACGCCCGATGACAATGGCCTGATCCTCTACACCCCCTACACGGGAATAAAAAAGTTCGCTGACCGTACGGCCCTGACCCTACACCTTGTGACTCAACTCAAGGCGGCCAGCGAAGAAGACGATCTGCTGGCCTTCATGGCGTTGTCTCTGCGCAAAGTCGTAGTGGACGCTGGCGAAATCGGGCTGGACTTTCAAACCATCGACGGTGACGTGTTCGAGGACCAGCGCAACACCCTCTCCACCCAACAGCAGATCAACGACCAGGCCCTGCTCGACGAACTCAAAGCACTGCCGTCCCTGACAGCACTGCTCGATACATGGTTGGAGGAACAACTGGTTTCGTCTTTCCCCGGCCTGGATCAGCGCCAGACCCGGGTGAATTTCCATCTGGCAAATCTGGCAACAACGCAGGAGAACGATGATGAAAGCCGTCCAGCGCGGCGTTGGGTCAGCTCTCTGTCCCTGAGTGACGCCGTGCTCCTGCACTATCGCCACCAGCATTGGCCGTCCGGACAGTCCCATGAGTTTTCCCATCCGAAAAAGTCCCCGGCAAACGCCGACCAGCCACGCTGGGAAGCCGCGGTCACGACGCTCTCACGCACACTGATCAACCTGTTGGTCAGGCAGCTCGATGGTTTCTGGGCGGCGGCGAGTGCCGATGGTGCATCGCGTCGCGAATTCTTCGGCCGCGCCATCGCCGCTCAGGCGCGGGTGCAACTGCTGCTCAAGCGCGAAGCCCGGATCATCACCCCGGAGCAAAGCCAGGATTTGCACGCGTTGATCACGACGGCCAGCCGGACGAACCGGTCAATGACAGTCGAAACCGTGCGCCTGTGGGAGTACCAGGCCAACTATGTCGAGTTGGCCGGTTCCCTGATGGTCAGCGCCAGTGATGCGTTCCTCTACACGCCCACCGAAGGCCTGCAGGTGCTCAGGGACTATCAGGACTTGTGCGATACCGTGCTGAGCAAGTTCAGCGCGGCCGGTCACGAGGATGAGCTCTATGGCCTGCTGAGCCTGGACGAACGCCAACGCTTCATCGGTTTTGATCGGCCGAATGTGACCGGGGAAGTGATTTCCGGCGCGATCTTCCACAAGCTCTTCGACGCGATCGTCACCAAGCAACTGCAGAACATCGAATATGCCCTGCAGGTGTTCCGTCACAGTGACGGCGCCGTGGACATCCACGCCCTGTTCGACAAGGCACTGGATATCCGCTCGATGATCGGCGAACGCTTGCTGACGCTGGATGTCGACGGACGCTGGAGCACCCGGCCAGTACTGTCCGGCGATCAGCTTCCCTCCATGGTGCTGGCCGATACGGCGGCAGCTTTCGCCAAGACCTTCAGCGACATCGAAACACTGCTCAACGCAGACTTTGCAGCACAACCGCTCGCTTCGCCGGCCTTGCAGCGGGTTTATCTGGAAAACATGAAACCCCGCCTGGCCCATGCGCTTTCCGTCGGCATCCGTGGCGAAGCCAGTCTTCGCGGGCTCGGCGCGACACTGCGGGACGCGGATCGGGCCATTGTCGATACGGTTTTCAACCCGGATCAGGCCGGCCGACAAAATCGTCGGTCACTCAAGGGCTTCCGGCCCGATGCCTACTCCTTGACCCTGGCGTGCTCCGGCCAGAGGGATGTCCTGCCCCTGGCCCATTGTCTGCTTCTGACCGAGCGTGGCGGGCTCGATCCCTCGCACTCCGGTCGAACGATCCTGTGGACACCCGCCGAGGGCCTGGAAGTGTTTGACACCATCAGTCGTGCACGGCTGGAACTGAACCGCCGCCTGCTCGACCCACGACATCGCCTGGCGCTGCTGGAAAACCTCACCCCGGCCCAGCGCATCTTTCACCAACGCTACTCAATGGGTCCGCTGCGGCTGATCGAAGGGCCTGTACTGGAACAGGTCGCGAAATCATCCATCGAGCACTTTCTGGCTCGCTGCGAACACGTGCGCACCTTCGAACTGAACGACACGAAGCAGAAAAAGGCACTGAAAGCCCTGACCACAACGGCCTTCAATACCAACCTGCAAAGGGCCACCTCGATTTCCCGGGCGATCAGCCGGCAGCAGACCCTGCCCGCCTGGCTTGGCATGGCACCGCTGGAAGACCAGCGACTGCACCTTGAACTGCTGGAGCAATACCGCAACAACGTTGATGAAGACAAAGACTACTTGCACGGGATCAAACCGCTTAAGTCGTATGTGCATGAAACGCTGACGTCGTTGCTCGGCAGGCGCTTCCCCGCAAAAGCGCTGGACCCCGACGACATCGAAATCACCCCCGACCTGACCCTGGCTGGCCCCGCCCGGAGCCTGACTGAGTTCGCCCTGAGCCATGTCAACATTGCGCAAGGCACCGGGTTCAACGTCAGCTCGGCAACCCCTCAAGCACTGCCCGTGGGGTTGGACCAGGCGGCGGTCCGTCAACTGCTACTGTCACTGGGCATTGCGCAGAACTACGCCAGACAGGTCACGGACAGCTTGTCGAATCAAGCGGCTGGCGTCGAAAGCCGAATGTTGCGTTTCGTCAAGCAATTGCCCTGGCAACTGCTGCAACACGCCCACCAACTGAAGCTGCAGCAACGGCTGTCCGACGGAGCTTTCGATTTGCTTGGGCAAGTGCTGGACATGCCGGACGCCATCGCCCGGGCGGCCGTGCAGGGTGCGCACGCGATTGCCCGGCCTCTGGAACTGATCAAGACAACTGGTAGCACCGCCGTCAAGGCGCTGGGCTTGTATCTGATTGGCCCAGGCAGTGGCAAGGCAGGCCCGCAAATCCTCTATGCCCCTTACCACCCCGGCGGCTCACCGTTTGTCGAGTTCGACAATGAGGCGAGCGTTGTCGCGGCGCTCAACACGCCGGGGCCATTGCAGGACATGTTGATTCGGCGCCTGCCGGACCGTGAGCAAACGGTGTTTCGCAACCTGTTCGAGTCCACCGTCGGCCAGTCGAGCGAAATCACCCTCGCGTCCAGCCCCATAGACGGCAACCTGCTCACCCGCTTTTTCCATGACAACACCCAACTGCTGGCGCAGTTGCTCGGCAGCCAGTC
>NZ_AKJL01000012.1 GCF_000282355.1 Pseudomonas sp. GM49 | reverse complement strand
TCCAAAATTAGTTGACCAGTTCAGCTTGCTCGCGATGGATCCGAGAGCGCCGAGTACATCCAGTATGTCCGCGTTATCGTTATCGACCATCGCGAGCAATCGAACGTCGACCGGCTGCTCCTACAAGGGGCAGAGCTGTGCTTTACAACACCGAAGCCGTCTGCGGCGCTTTCGGTTGGCGGTACAGGTCCAGCAGCACCTGGTCGAGCACCGAAGAGGCGCCGAACGGGGCCTTGTCGTTGAGGATCGCCACCACTGCCCAGGTGTTGCCGTTGACGTCGCGGCTGAAGCCGGCAATCGCCCGCACGGTGTTCAGGGTGCCGGTCTTGACGTGGGCTTCGCCGCGCATCGCCGTGGTCTTCAGGCGTTTGCGCATGGTGCCGTCGGTGCCGGCAATCGGCATCGAACTGATGTACTCGGCGGCATACGGGCTGTGCCATGCTGCTTCGAGCATCGAGGCCATTTCCCGGGCGCTGACGCGCTCGGAACGGGACAGGCCGGAGCCGTTCTCCATCACCAGATGCGGCGCGGTGATGCCCTTTTTCGCCAGCCACTGACGCACGACACGCTGGGCGGCCTTGGCGTCGTCACCATCGGCATCAGTGCGAAAGCGTTGGCCGAGGCTCAGGAACAACTGCTGGGCCATGGTGTTGTTACTGTATTTGTTGATGTCGCGGATGATTTCCGCCAGGTCCGGGGAGAATGCCCGGGCCAGGACCTTGGCGTCTTTCGGTGTTGGCGCCAGCACATCCTTGCCCTGAATGCTGCCACCCAGTTCCTTCCAGATCGCGCGAACGGCACCGGCGGTGTAGGTCGCGTGGTCGAGCAGTGACAGGTAGGTCTGCGAGCTGCAGCCTTCACCCAACTGACCGCCGACCGTCACGGTCACGCTGCCATCGGCCTGTGCCACCGGGTTGTAACGCACGCCACCGGTGCATTGTTTGGAATTGAGGGCTTTGACCTGGTTGTCGATACGGATGCTCGCAATCGGCGGCTCCACCGAGACCAGCACCTTGCCCGAGTCATTGCGCGCGACGAAGCGCAGCGCCTTGAGGTTGACCAGCAGTGAGTCGGGCTTGACCAGGAACGGCTTGTTATCGTCGTTGCCGTCGTCATTGAACTCCGGCAGTTGCGGTTGCACGAAGAAGGTTTTATCCAGCACCAGGTCGCCGGTGACCTGAGTGACACCGTTGGCGCGCAGGTCGCGCATCAACAGCCAGAGTTTTTCCATGTTCAGCTTCGGATCGCCGCCACCCTTGAGGTAGAGGTTGCCGTTGAGAATGCCGCCACTGAGGGTGCCGTCGGTGTAGAACTCGGTTTTCCACTGGTGGTTCGGGCCGAGCATTTCCAGCGCCGCGTAGGTGGTGACCAGTTTCATGGTCGACGCCGGGTTGACCGACACGTCGGCGTTGAACACCGTCGGGGTGCCGGGGCCGGTGAGCGGGATCATCACCAGCGACAGGGCGTTGTCCTGCAACTTGCTGGCTTTCAGGGCTTTTTCCACGTTGGGCGACAACGCAGTATTGATCGGGGCAGCGGAAACGGAGAGGGCCAGGGGAAGAAGAAAACCGGCCAACAGCAATGGACGCAAAGATTTGATCATCTGAAATAAAACCCTACAGTCGAGGGGAAAAAGACGAGGGCATGGAGATAAATTCCCTCAATGGTCATGAAAGTGTCGGCATTATGCCCCAAGGTGCTACGGCTTGTGCCGTGCGCTGGCCGTCTGATCAGCTATTTTTTTACCGACGGTAGGTGTCGTGGACCAGAGAGTCAGGCAATCGGCGGCTTAAACTGCTAAAGTGCCGCCCGTTATTACTTATGAGGATTGTTCCAATGGCGACTAACCGTTCCCAGCGTCTGCGCAAAAAACTGTGCGTCGATGAATTTCAAGAGCTGGGTTTCGAACTGAACCTGGATTTCAAAGAAGATTTGGCTGATGAAGCCATTGATGCTTTCCTCGATGCGTTCCTCAAAGAAGCCATGGAAGCCAACGGTCTGGGCTATGTTGGCGGCGACGACTACGGTCTGGTTTGCCTGCAGAAGCGTGGCTCGGTCAGCGCTGAACAGCGCGCTGCCGTTGAAGCCTGGCTCAAAGGCCGCACCGAGCTGACCAGCGTTGAAGTCAGCCCGCTGCTGGACGTCTGGTACCCGGAAAAGCCGATCAATCCGGTAGCTTGATGTTCTAAAAAAACGGCGACCCAAGGGTCGCCGTTTTTTTACGCCTGGTTTTTGTATTTCAGGTTTTGCGCCAGTTCAGAATCACCAGCGTCACCACCCCCGCGACAATCCCCCAGAACGCCGAACCGATGGAAAACAGCGTCAACCCCGATGCCGTGACCATGAAGGTGACCAGCGCCGCTTCACGTTCCTTCACTTCGCTCATGGCGATGCTCAAGCCGTTGATGATTGAGCCGAACAGCGCCAGCGCAGCAATCGACAGCACCAGTTCCTTGGGCAGCGCGGCAAACAATGCTGCGAGCGTTGCACCGAACACCCCGGCGATTCCGTAGAAAATTCCGCACCAGACCGCTGCGGTGTAGCGCTTGTTACGATCCTCGTGGGCATGCGGACCGGTGCAGATTGCCGCGCTGATCGCCGCCAGATTGATCCCGTGAGAGCCGAACGGTGCCAACAGCAAACTGGCGATTCCGGTGGTGGTGATCAGTGGTGAGGCAGGCACCGTGTAGCCATCGGCGCGCAATACGGCGATGCCAGGCATGTTTTGTGAGGTCATGGCGACGACAAACAACGGGATGCCGATGCTGATGGTCGCGGCCAGGGAGAAGTGCGGCGTGGTCCAGACCGGCGTCGCCACTTCCAGGTGAAAACCGCTGAAGTCCAGCAACCCCATGAACCCTGACAATGCCGTGCCGATCAGCAATGCAGCCAACACCGCATAGCGCGGCGACAGGCGCTTTACCACCAGATAACTGACAAACATCCCCAGTACCAGGGCGGTGCGGTGTTGCGCCGCGACGAAAATCTCGCTGCCGATCTTGAACAGGATCCCTGCCAGCAGGGCGGCGGCCAAGGATGCCGGGATTTTTTTCATCAGCCGTTCGAAGCTGCCGGTCAGCCCGCAAATCGTCACCAGCACCGCGCAGGTCATATAGGCACCAATGGCTTCGCCGTAGCTCACGCCGCCCAGGCTGGTGATCAGCAGCGCGGCGCCGGGGGTCGACCAGGCAATGGTGATCGGCGTGCGGTAGCGCAGGGACAGGCCAATGGAGCACACCGCCATGCCGATGGAAATCGCCCAGATCCACGAAGAAATCTGCCCGCTGCTCAGGCCCGCCGCTTGCCCGGCCTGGAACATCAGCACCAGGGAACTGGTGTAGCCGGTCATCATGGCGATGAACCCGGCGACGATGGCCGAGGGCGAGGTGTCGGCCAAAGGGCGCAGCTGCGCGTGCGTGGCGTCGTTCATGACGGTGGTGTTCCTTATACAAATGAAGATGTCCGCAGCAACGCTGAACCCTGTGGGAGCGAGCTTGCTCGCGATGGAGGCAGGTCAGTCGCCATTCATGTTGAATGTGAAATAGCAATCGCGAGCAAACTCGCTCCCACAGGGATCGCGTTACAAAGGCGGATTCTGCGAACAAGCCTAAACTCAAAAGTAACCAGGCGTTGCGATACAGCCGAGGCAACATTCAGCCGTACAGTCGTGTTGCCACCCTCCATTGTGTACAATCGCGGTGTTTTTTACGCGATACTTGCCAGCGACCCACTGTGCCGTATTACAGTCACCGTCAATTCGCCGCAGTTCTTCCGACTCGAGTGCCCATGAACGAACAGTTGCAACCCCTAAAGAAACAACCGCGAGCAGGCAAAGCCGGCCGCAGCGGTACTCAGGACGATATTGTCTACGCGCATATCTTCGAGGCCATCCTCGAACAGCGTCTGGCGCCCGGCACCAAATTGAGCGAAGAAGCGCTGGGGGAAATTTTCGGGGTCAGCCGCACCATCATTCGCCGCGCCTTGTCGCGCCTGGCCCATGAAGGCGTGGTGTTGCTGCGTCCGAATCGCGGCGCCGTGGTCGCCAGCCCGAGCGTCGAAGAGGCGCGCCAGGTGTTCATGGCCCGGCGTCTGGTCGAGCGCGCGATCACCGAATTGGCGGTGCAGCACGCCACCGCCGAGCAGATCGCCGAATTGCGCCAGATGGTCAACGACGAGCGCGACAGCTTTTCCCGTGGCGACCGGGGTGCCGGCATCCGCCTGTCGGGCGAGTTCCACCTGAAACTGGCCGAAGCGGCGAAGAACGCCCCGTTGATCAGCTTCCAGCGCAGCCTGGTGTCGCAGACCTCGCTGATCATCGCCCAGTACGAAAGCGGCAACCGTTCACATTGCTCCTACGACGAGCACACCCAGTTGATCGACGCCATCGAAAAACGCGACGCTGAACTGGCGGTCGACCTGATGATGCATCACATGGATCACATCGACAGCAAGCTCAACCTCGACGAGGAAAGTGCTTCGGATGATCTGCATGCGGTGTTCTCGCATTTGCTGCAGACCAAGAAGCCAGGGCGTTCGACCGCCAAGCTCTGACTGTAGGAGCGAGCTTGCTCGCGATGGGCTTGAGGACGCCGTGGGGTGTCAGGCTTCCCTCATAATCGTTCACGACCATCGCGAGCAAGCTCGCTCCTACAGGGAACAAAAAATCCCCCGGGCTGTAAAGCAGCGGGGGATTTTTTATGCCCGGAATTTCTTAGCGCTGATGCACCAGATTCCCCGCCGCATAAGTCTGCAGCACCGTCCGGTCATCCCCCAGAGTCATCAACACAAACAACGTCTCGGCGATGTTGTTGGCCTGCTTCAGGCGATAGCCCAGCAGCGGCGTGGCGTTGTAGTCCAGCACGAGGAAGTCGGCGTCGCTGCCCGGTTGCAGGTTGCCGATCCTGTCTTCCAGGCGCAGTGCGCGGGCGCCGCCGAGGGTGGCCAGGTACAGCGACTTGAACGGACTCAGGCGTGCACCTTGCAGCTGCATGACCTTGTAGGCTTCGTTAAGGGTTTGCAGCAGCGAGAAACTGGTGCCACCGCCGACATCGGTGCCGATGCCGACATTGAGTTTGTGCTTCTCGGCCATTGGCAGGTTGAACAGACCGCTGCCGAGGAAGAAGTTCGAGGTCGGGCAGAACGAGATGGCCGAACCGGTTTCAGCCAGTCGCGCGCACTCGTCATCGCACAGGTGCACACCGTGGGCGAACACCGAGCGCTCGCCGAGCAATTGGTAGTGGTCGTAGACGTCCAGGTAACCCTTGCGCTCGGGGAACAACGCCTTGACCCACTCGATCTCCTTGAGGTTTTCGCTGATGTGGGTCTGCATGTACAGATCCGGGTATTCGCTCAGCAACTGGCCAGCCAGGGTTAGCTGTTCCGGGGTGCTGGTCGGTGCGAAGCGCGGGGTGACGGCGTAGTGCAGGCGACCCTTGCCGTGCCAGCGCTCGATCAGCGCCTTGCTTTCCACGTAGCTGGATTCGGCGGTGTCGGTCAGGTAGTCCGGGGCGTTGCGGTCCATCATCACCTTGCCGGCGATCATCCGCAGGTCGAGCTGCTCGGCGGCTTCGAAGAACGAGTTCACCGATTGCGGATGCACGCTGCCGAATACCAGCGCAGTGGTGGTGCCGTTGCGCAGCAGTTCCTTGATGAAAATGTCCGCGACTTCGTCAGCGTGGGCCTTGTCGGCGAACTGGCTTTCGCACGGGAAGGTGTAGGTGTTGAGCCAGTCCAGCAGTTGCTCGCCGTAGGCGCCGACCATGCCGGTTTGCGGCAAATGGATGTGGGTGTCGATGAAGCCGGGGGTGATCAGTGCGTCTTGGTAGTGGGTGATTTCGATATCCGCTGGCAGGGTCGGCAGCAATTCGCTGGCGTGGCCCAGGGCGCTGATCTGGCCGTTATCCACAACCAGCAAGCCGTCTTCGAAATACTCGTAGGAGGCTTCGATACCGACTTCGGCTGGGTCGGCGATGCTGTGCAGGATGGCGGCGCGGTAAGCTTTGCGAGTCAAAGGCATGAGATTCTCAATTCGAGGCTTTCAAGTTTGCGGTTTGGCTGCGGCGTGACGCAGGCAGCAGTTTGGCAATCGATCCGGCGCTGGCGGTGTGCTGGCCGAAGTTCGCGTTATAGGTGGCGATGATCTCGCCGGCGATGGAGATGGCGATTTCCACAGGCAGCTTGCCTTTGACTTCGCCGATGCCCATCGGGCAGCGCATGCGTTGCACGACGCTGTTGTCGAAACCGCGGTCGCGCAGGCGATGTTCGAACTTCACCCGTTTGGTCTTCGAACCGATCAGGCCGAAGTAGGCGAAGTCGTTGCGCTTGAGAATCGCGGCGGTGAGTTCGAGGTCGAGCTGGTGGTTGTGGGTCATGACGATGCAGTAGCTCCCGGCAGGGAGATCATCGACTTCATCCACCGGTTCTTCGCTGACGATCTTGCGCACGCCATGGGGGATCTGTTCGGGAAATTCCGCATCCCGCGAGTCGATCCAGCGCACCCGGCAAGGCAGGCTGGCCAGCAACGGCACCAGCGCCCGGCCGACGTGGCCGGCACCAAAGACGGCGATCTGCGCCTGTACCTGGCCCATCGGTTCGAACAGCAAAACCGTGGCGCCACCGCAGCACTGGCCCAGGCTGGCACCGAGGCTGAAGCGCTCCAGATGGGTGTCCTGCTTGCCGCTGGCGAGCATCTCGCGGGCGATCTGCATGGCCTTGTATTCCAGGTGCCCGCCCCCGATGGTGTCGAAGGCCTGGTTCGCGCTGATGACCATCTTCGAGCCGGCATTGCGCGGCGTCGAGCCGAGCTCTTCGATGATGGTTATCAGCACGCAGGGCTCACCCCGGTTTTGCAGGTCGGCGAGGGCGTCGATCCAGTTGTACATGTTCACCTCGACATCGTTGTTGTCTGTTCGGGCCTCTTCGCGGGCAAGCCCGCTCCCACATTGGGGCGGTGTAAACAAATCCCCTGTGGGAGCGAGCTTGCTCGCGATAGCCGCACCTCGGTCTTAAAGCGAAGCCAACTCGGTTTCAGCCTCGACAGCCTTCGCCGCCTTCAACTGGCGCATCTGCTCACAGCCCCACAACACCCGCTCCGGAGTCGCCGGTGCGTCGATTTTCGGTTGATGCCTGTAATCGCCCAGGCTCGCCACCGCGTCCTTGATTGCACACCACGAGGCGATGCCAAGCATGAACGGCGGCTCGCCCACGGCCTTGGAATGGAACACCGTGTCTTCCGGGTTCTTGCGGTTTTCCACCAGCTTCACCCGCAGGTCCAGCGGCATGTCCGCCACGGCCGGGATCTTGTAGCTGGCCGGGCCGTTGGTCATCAGCTTGCCGTTGTTGTTCCACACCAGCTCTTCCATGGTCAGCCAGCCCATGCCCTGGATGAAACCGCCCTCGACCTGGCCGATGTCGATGGCCGGGTTCAGCGAGGCGCCGACGTCGTGGAGGATGTCGGTGCGCAGCATCTTGTATTCGCCGGTCAGGGTGTCGACCAGTACTTCGCAGCACGCAGCGCCAAAGGCGAAGTAGTAGAACGGCCGGCCACGGGCCTGGCTTCGGTCGTAGTAGATTTTCGGGGTCTTGTAGAACCCGGTGCTCGACAGCGACACCTGGGCGAAGTACGCCTGCTGGATCAGCGCTTCGAAGGTCAGGATGTGATCACGAACCCGCACATGGCCGTTGTGGAAAACCACGTCTTCTTCGCTGACCTTGTATTGGCGGGCAGCGAATTCCACCAGGCGTTTCTTGATGGTTTCCGCCGCGTTCTGCGCGGCCTTGCCGTTCAGGTCGGCACCACTGGAGGCAGCGGTCGGCGAGGTGTTCGGTACTTTGTCGGTGTTGGTCGCGGTGATCTGCACGCGATCCATTTCCACCTGGAACACTTCGGCCACGACCTGCGCGACCTTGGTGTTCAGGCCCTGGCCCATTTCGGTGCCGCCGTGGTTGAGGTGGATGCTGCCGTCGGTGTAGACATGCACCAAGGCGCCTGCCTGGTTGAGGAAGCTGGCGGTGAAGGAAATGCCGAATTTCACCGGGGTCAGCGCCAAACCTTTTTTCAGGATCGGGCTGTTGGCGTTATAACGACGGATCGCTTCGCGGCGCTCATGGTACTGGCTGCTTTCTTCCAGTTCGGCGGTCATTTCCTCGAGCATGTTGTGCTCGACGGTCTGGTAGTAGTGGGTAACGTTGCGCTCGGTCTTGCCGTAGTAGTTGGCCTTGCGCACTGCCAGCGGATCAAGGGCCAGGTGACGGGCGATGGCGTCCATCACTTCTTCGATGGCGACCATGCCTTGCGGGCCGCCGAAACCACGGTAGGCGGTGTTCGACGCGGTGTTGGTCTTGCAGCGATGACCGTTGATGGTCGCATCGCCCAGGTAATACGAGTTGTCCGAGTGGAACATCGCGCGGTCGACGATCGATGCCGACAGGTCAGGCGAACAACCGCAGTTGCCGGCCAGTTCCAGGTTGATGCCGTGCAGGCGACCGGTGCTGTCGAAGCCGACGTCGTACTCGACATAGAACGGGTGACGCTTGCCGGTCATCAGCATGTCTTCGACCCGTGGCAGACGCATCTTGGTCGGCTGGCCGGTGAGGTGCGCGATCACCGCGCACAGGCACGCCGGGCTCGCCGCCTGGGTTTCCTTGCCGCCGAAACCACCACCCATGCGACGCATGTCGACGACGATCTTGTTCATCGACACGTCCAGCACTTCGGCCACCAGTTTCTGCACTTCGGTGGGGTTTTGCGTGGAGCAGTAGACGATCATGCCGCCGTCTTCGGTCGGCATCACCGAAGAGATCTGGGTTTCCAGGTAGAAGTGTTCCTGGCCGCCGATGTGCAGCGTGCCCTGGATGCGGTGCTCGGCGGTGGCCAGCGCCGTGGCCGAATCGCCACGTTGGTGGGTGTGGCTGTCGAGTACGAAGTGGCGCTTGCGCAGGGCTTCGACCACATCCAGCACTGGCTCGAGATCTTCGTATTCGATGATCGCGGCCATTGCCGCCTTGCGTGCGGTTTCCAGGTCTTTCGCCGCAACGGCGACCACCGGTTGACCGACGAATTGCACGGTGTCGATGGCCAGCAGTGGATCGCCCGGCAGCAACGGGCCGATGTCTTTCAGGCCTGGCACGTCTTCGTGGGTGATGGCGATGCGCACGCCTTCGAAGGCGTAGCAGGGCGCGGTGTCGATGCTGATGATCCGGGCGTGGGCACGGTCCGACATGCGCGCATAAACGTGCAACTGGTTTGGAAACTCCAGGCGATCGTCGATGTACTGCGCTTCACCGGCCACATGCTTGGCGGCGCTGTCGTGCTTGACGCTGCGACCGACACCGGTGGTCAGGTCCCTGGCGAACAGTTCAGCCAATTCGGCTTGGGTCTTCTCTACGGCGTGATGATTAGACATAAGCGGTCACCCGAGTCTCGATGTGCGGTGTTTGCAGTTCGATGAAGTATTTGCGCAGCAGGTTCTGCGCGCTGAGCAGGCGATATTCCTTGCTGGCGCGGAAGTCCGAGAGCGGTGTGAAGTCTTCGCCCAGGGCCGCGCAGGCGCGTTCAACGGTGGCGTTATTGAATGGCGAGCCAAGCAACGCGGCTTCGCAGGCTGCAGCACGTTTCGGGATGGCCGCCATGCCGCCGAAGGCGACGCGGGCTTCAGCGACCACGCCGTTTTCCAGGCGAATGTTGAAGGCGGCGCACACCGCAGAAATGTCATCGTCGAGGCGCTTGGAGACTTTGTAGGCGCGGAACAGTTTTTCGACGCTGGCGCGCGGCACGATGATCTTTTCGATGAACTCGCTTTCCTGACGCGCAGTGACGCGGTAATCGATGAAGTAATCTTCCAGCGCCAGAGTGCGGCGGGTTTCGCCTTTGCACAGCACGATTTGCGCGCCGAGGGCGATCAGCAGGGGCGGCGAGTCACCAATCGGCGAAGCGTTGCCGATGTTGCCGCCCAGGGTGCCCTGGTTGCGGATCTGCAAGGACGCGAAGCGGTGCAGCAATTCACCGAAGTCCGGGTACTCGGCGTTCAAGGCCTCGTAGCAATCGGAAAGGGCTGTGGCGGCGCCGATTTCCAGACGATCGTCAAAACGTTCGATGCGTTTCATCTCGGCGACGTTGCCGACGTAGATCATCACCGGCAGGGTGCGGTGGAATTGCGTGACTTCCAGCGCCAGGTCGGTACCACCGGCCAGCAGGCGGGCCTGTGGATAAGCGTCGTAGAGGTCGGCCAGGTCGGCCACGGTCAGCGGCACCAGGCAGCGTTTGTCGCCGCTGTTGAGTTCGCCGATATCGGTCGGGGCAATGGCTTTCAGGCGCGCGATGGTGTCGGCCTCGCGGGCGTCGAACTGGTCCGGTTGCTTGGCGCAGCAGGACTGCTCGGCGGCTTCCAGGATCGGCCGATAGCCGGTGCAGCGGCAGAGATTGCCGGCCAGTGCTTCGTGGGCCTTGGCATGATCCGGTGCATCGCTGTTCTTTTGCAGGGCAAACAGCGACATCACGAAGCCGGGAGTGCAGAAGCCGCATTGCGAGCCGTGGCACTCGACCATGGCTTTCTGCACGCTGTGCAGTTCACCTTTGTGCTTGAGGTCTTCGACGCTGATCAGTTGTTTGCCGTGCAGGGACGACACGAACGTCAGGCACGAGTTGAGGCTGCGATAGCGAATATGTTCGCGACCGTCATCATCCGTTTGCAACTCGCCGACCACCACGGTGCAGGCGCCGCAGTCACCGCTGGCGCAGCCTTCTTTGGTGCCGGGTTTGCCCACATGGTCGCGCAGATAATTGAGCACGGTCAGGTTCGGGTCCAGGGCGTGCTCGCTACGGAGTTCCTGGTTTAGTAAAAACTGGATCACGGAAGGCCTCGCAGACTCATTATTGTTGTTAACCGATAGGAACCGAATTTAGCAGGTCTGACTTTTCGGTCAATGATTTTCTGACTTAAAGGTCAGGAAATTGCAAATTGTCGATTAACCACCTGTTCCTTAATTATTGTCGTTGGTTCGATAGCCTGCTTTTTTGCTTGAATCGTGCCAAAAACCACCGGGCGGGCACTCCGCTCTGACGCAGCAATTGCGCTACACTGCGCCGCTTGTACAGATCGAAGAGTTTGAAGGACAACCATGACGTTCAAGGCGCCGGACAGCCTCGCCGAGCAAATCGCTCAACACCTCGCCGAACGCATCATTCGCGGCGAAATGAAGCCCGGGGAGCGCATCCAGGAACAGAAGGTCACGCTGGCCCTCAATGTCAGCCGCGGTTCGGTTCGCGAGGCCTTGCTGATCCTCGAGCGTCGGCACCTGATCGCGATCCTGCCGCGCCGTGGCGCCCACGTCACCGAGCTCACTGCGCACAAGGTGCAGAGCCTGTGCACGCTGATGAGCGAGCTCTATATTCTGCTCGGTAACTCGGTGGCCAGTGGCTGGAAAACCCAGGCTGACATGGCGCCGTTCGTGCAGATCCAGCAACGCCTGACTGCCAGCTACGAGCGGCAGGACATCCGCACTTTCGTCGACGACAGCTTCAATGTGATGCGTGCCGCGTACCCGTTCGCCAACAACCCGTACTTGCAGGAAACCGTCGAGAATCTGCAGCCGGCCATGAGTCGTGCCTATTTCCTCGCTCTGGACCAGCGCAAAGCGTCGATGAGCGAATTCCTCGAGCTGTTCGAACGCTTGCTTGCTGCCGTGCTGGCCCGAGACTTTCCGCAGATTCGCGAAGTGCTGACGGCTTACGCCCAGCGCAGTTGCGATCTGGTGGTTTCTGCCCTGACGGACGCCTGAGCGTGCGGCTCAAGTGCATCAAGCTGGCGGGGTTCAAGTCCTTCGTCGACCCGACTACGGTGAACTTCCCCAGTAACATGGCGGCGGTGGTCGGACCCAATGGCTGCGGCAAATCGAACATCATCGACGCCGTACGCTGGGTGATGGGCGAGAGTTCGGCGAAGAACCTGCGCGGCGAGTCGATGACCGACGTCATCTTCAACGGCTCCACCAGCCGCAAGCCGGTGAGCCAGGCGAGCATCGAACTGGTGTTCGATAACTCCGACGGCACATTGCTAGGTGAATACGCCGCCTACGCGGAAATCTCCATTCGCCGCAAAGTGACCCGCGACAGCCAGACCACCTATTACCTCAACGGCACCAAATGCCGGCGTCGTGACATCACCGACATCTTCCTCGGCACCGGCCTTGGCCCGCGCAGCTACTCGATCATCGAGCAGGGGATGATCTCCAAACTGATCGAGTCCAAGCCCGAAGACCTGCGCAACTTCATCGAAGAAGCGGCAGGCATCTCCAAGTACAAGGAGCGCCGGCGCGAGACGGAAAACCGCATTCGTCGCACCCACGAAAACCTCGAGCGTCTGACTGACCTGCGCGAAGAGCTTGAGCGCCAGCTCGAACGCTTGCACCGTCAGGCCGAGGCCGCCAGGAAGTATCAGGAATTCAAGGGCGAGGAGCGTCAGCTCAAGGCCCAGTTGTCGGCCCTGCGCTGGCAGGCGCTGAATGATCAGGTCGGCCAGCGTGAAGCGATCATCGGCAACCAGGAAGTTTCTTTCGAAGCCCTGGTGGCCGAACAGCGCAATGCCGACGCGAGCATCGAGCGCCTGCGTGACGGGCACCACGACCTGTCGGAGCGCTTCAATCTGGTGCAGGGGCGCTTCTACTCGGTCGGCGGCGACATTGCCCGGGTCGAGCAGAGCATCCAGCACGGCCAGCAGCGTTTGCGCCAGTTGCAGGATGACCTGAAAGAGGCCGAGCGAGCACGCCTGGAAACCGAATCGCACCTGGGCCACGACCGCACGCTGCTGCTGACCCTCGGCGAAGAGCTGGACATGCTTACCCCGGAGCAGGAAGTCACCAGCGCCGCCGCCGAAGAGGCCGCTGCCGCGCTGGAAGAATCCGAAACCACCATGCATGGCTGGCAGGAGCAGTGGGATACGTTCAACCTCACCGCCGCCGAGCCGCGCCGTCAGGCCGAAGTGCAGCAATCGCGGATCCAGCAGCTGGAAACCAGCCTGGAGCGCCTGGCCGATCGCCAGAAGCGTCTTGGCGAAGAGCGCGCCTTGCTCTCGGCGGACCCGGAAGACGCGGCGATCATGGAGCTCAGCGAGCAACTCGCCGAGTCCGAGGCGACCCTCGAAGATTTGCAGACCAGTGAAGAGGCTCAGGTCGAAAAGCTCGAGCAACTGCGCCAGCAATTACAGCAAACGCTGACGGCGCAACAACAGGCCCAGGGCGATTTGCAGCGGCTCAACGGTCGACTGGCTTCGCTCGAAGCCTTGCAGCAAGCCGCGCTCGATCCGGGCACCGGCACCGCCGAATGGCTGCGCGAACAGAATCTCGCTGATCGCCCTCGCTTGGCCGAAGGCCTCAAGGTTGAGGCCGGTTGGGAGCTGGCGGTGGAAACCGTGCTCGGTGCCGACCTGCAAGCGGTGCTGGTGGATGATTTCAACGATTTCGATCTGTCGGGCTTTGCCCAGGGCGATTTGCGTTTGCTCAGCCCGGCCACCGATGGCCTCCGAGTACCGGGCAGCTTGCTGGACATGGTCGAGGCGCAGATCGATCTGTCGCCTTGGCTGGGGCAAGTCAAACCGGTCGATAGCCTTGAACAGGCCTTGGCCTTGCGCGGGCAATTGGCGGCCGGGCAGAGCCTGATCAGTCGTGACGGTTACTGGGTCGGTCGGCATTTTCTGCGCGTGCGTCGGGCCAGTGAAGCGGAAAGCGGCGTGCTCGCCCGGGGTCAGGAAATCCAGCAACTGGGCCTTGAGCGTGAAGAGCGCGAAGCCGCTGTTGAAACCCTGGAAACCCAACTGCAAAATCTCAGGGCGCAGCAGCGTCAGCAGGAAAACGGTCGCGAACATTTGCGCCGTTTGCTGCAGGACGAAGCCCGCCAGCAAGGTGAACTGAAAGCTCAATTGTCCGCCGGCAAAGCCAAGGCCGAGCAATTGACCCTGCGCCGCACCCGTCTCGACGAAGAGCTCACCGAGCTGGACGAACAGCGGGCACTGGAGCACGAACACATCGGTGAAGCGCGCCTGCAATTGCAGGAAGCCCTCGACAGCATGGCGCTGGACACCGAGCAGCGTGAGTTACTGCTGGCACAGCGCGACAGTTTGCGCGAGCGCCTGGACCGGGTGCGTCAGGAAGCGCGGCAACACAAGGATCATGCCCATCAGTTGGCGGTGCGTCTGGGCTCGCTCAAGGCACAGCACGATTCCACGCGCCAGGCGCTCGAACGTCTGGAGATGCAGTCCGAACGCCTGACCGAAAAGCGTGAACAACTGAGCCTCAACCTGGAGGAGGGCGAAGCGCCACTGGAAGAGCTGCGCCTGAAACTCGAAGAACTGCTCGACAAGCGCATGACCGTCGACGAAGAACTCAAGACCGCGCAGATCGCCCTCGAAGACGCCGACCGCGAACTGCGCGACGCCGAGAAGCGCCGCAGCCAGGCCGAACAACAATCCCAGTTGATTCGCAGCCAGCTCGAAACCCAGCGCATGGAATGGCAAGCCCTGACCGTGCGCCGCAAGACCTTGCAGGATCAGTTGCTGGAAGACGGCTACGATCTCCACGGCGTACTCGCGACGTTGACCGCCGAGGCCAGCGAGAAGGAAGCCGAGGAAGAGCTCGAGCGCATCGCCGCGAGGATTCAGCGCCTGGGCGCGATCAACCTGGCGGCCATCGATGAGTACCAGCAACAATCGGAGCGTAAACGTTATCTGGATGCGCAGAACGACGATCTGGTGGAAGCATTGGAGACACTGGAAAACGTCATCCGCAAGATCGACAAGGAAACCCGTAACCGTTTCAAGGATACCTTTGATCAGATCAATGGCGGTTTGCAGGCGCTTTTCCCAAAAGTTTTCGGTGGAGGCCGCGCTTATTTGGAACTGACGGGCGAAGATTTACTCGATACAGGGGTAACAATCATGGCGCAGCCGCCAGGAAAGAAGAACAGCACCATCCATTTGCTCTCCGGTGGCGAAAAGGCCCTGACCGCATTGGCCCTGGTTTTTGCGATCTTCAAGTTGAATCCGGCGCCGTTCTGCATGCTCGATGAGGTTGACGCGCCACTGGATGACGCTAACGTTGGACGCTACGCGCGGTTGGTAAAAGAGATGTCGCAGACAGTGCAGTTCATCTATATCACCCACAACAAGATCGCCATGGAAATGGCCGAACAACTGATGGGTGTGACGATGCACGAACCCGGCTGTTCACGTCTGGTGGCCGTGGATGTCGAGGAGGCGATGGCGATGGTGGACGCCTGAGTCGTGGTTGCAGGAAGGGGTGTTTATGGGTTGTAGGACTCTTTTGCTGGCTTCGACTTGCTGGCCAATCGACATATTCGCACTAGCCAAGGTGGTAGACGGTGTAAAGTTGCCTTTGGTCGTGCTAGTTTAATGTCAATTTTTCGTATACGTGGGCAAAACGCCTGTCAGAACATAGAGTTGGCGCCACGTTTTAAAGCGGTTTGCAGGTTGTAAACCCCTTATTTTTCAGCATTTTTCATAGAGGCACGGGATTACATGGAAATCGGTCTGCGCGAGTGGCTGATCGTCATCGGCATTATTGTCATTGCCGGTATTCTTTTCGATGGCTGGCGCCGTATGCGCGGCGGCAAGGGAAAACTGAAATTCCGTCTTGACCGAAGTCTGTCCAATCTGCCGGACGAGGACAGCAGCGCCGAGCTGCTGGGCCCGCCGCGCGTGCTGGACACGCATAAAGAGCCGCAACTGGACGAGCAGGATCTGCCGTCGGTGAGCATGCCGGCCCGCGAACCTCGCGAGTCGGGTTCCAAGCGCGGCAAGCGGAGTCACGGCGAGCCTTCCCAGGGTGACATGAACCTCAGCCTGGATCTGGACGGCGGCCCGAGCTTCAGCAGTCGCGACGACGATTTCCCGAATGACACCAAGTCTTCGCCATCGGTCAGCGAAAAAGATCAGCCGCAAGCTGAAGAAGTGCTGGTGATCAGCGTGATCTGTCGCGACGCTGCCGGCTTCAAGGGCCCGGCGCTGTTGCAGAACATTCTGGAAAGCGGCCTGCGTTTCGGCGAGATGGATATCTTCCACCGTCACGAAAGCATGGCGGGTAACGGGGAGGTGTTGTTCTCCATGGCCAACGCCGTCAAGCCAGGTGTATTCGACCTGGACGACATCGACCACTTCAGCACTCCGGCGGTGAGCTTCTTCCTGGGTCTGCCAGGCCCTCGCCATCCGAAGCAAGCCTTCGACGTCATGGTGGCAGCGGCGCGCAAATTGTCTCAGGAGCTCAACGGCGAACTGAAGGACGACCAGCGCAGCGTACTGACCGCCCAGACGATCGAGCACTACCGTCAGCGCATCGTCGAATTCGAACGCCGCGCCCTGACCCAGAAACGTTGATCTAATGGCTGGGCAGGCTTCTGTGGCGAGGGGGCTTGTCGGGTCGCTGCACCGCCCCGTTGGGCTGCGAAGCAGCCCCATTCCGCGACACCGAATTCGCCGGCATTGCGACGGCTTCGCCGCCGAACGGGGCGGTGCGGCGATCCGACAAGCCCCCTCGCCACAAATGCAGCTCCTTGCCGGGCCAAAATATGAAAATTGAGCAGCCTCGGCTGCTCTTTTGCTTTACGAGAGAACACCCATGACCGCCGCCAAGAACCGTATTTTAGAGCTGCGCGCTGAACTCGATCAGCACAACTATCGTTATCACGTGCTGGACGAACCGAGCATTCCGGACGCCGAATACGACCGCTTGTTCAACGAGCTCAAGGCCCTTGAGGCGGCCAATCCCGAATTGATCACCAGCGATTCGCCGACCCAGCGAGTGGGCAGTGCGGCGCTGTCGGCGTTTACCCAGGTGCGTCACGAAGTGCCGATGCTCAGCCTCGGCAACGCCTTCGAAGAATCCGACATGCGCGAGTTCGACCGCCGGGTGACCGAAGGCCTGGACCTGCCGGCCGGCGACCTGTTTGGTGGCGGTGCAACAGTCGAATACAGCTGTGAACCCAAGCTCGATGGCCTGGCGGTCAGCCTGCTGTATCAGGATGGCGTACTGGTGCGCGGCGCCACGCGCGGCGACGGCACGACTGGCGAAGACATCAGCGTCAACGTGCGCACCGTACGCAATATTCCGCTCAAGCTGCACGGCACTGGCTGGCCGGCGACCCTGGAGGTTCGCGGCGAAGTGTTCATGTCCAAGGCCGGTTTCGAGCGGCTCAACGCCACGCAACTGGAAGTCGGCGGCAAGACCTTCGCCAACCCGCGCAACGCCGCGGCAGGCAGTTTGCGGCAGCTGGATTCGAAGATCACCGCCAATCGTCCGCTGGAGTTCTGCTGCTACGGCATCGGCCAGGTGTCGGCGGACATTGCCGATACGCACATCGGCAATTTGCAGCAGCTCAAAGCCTGGGGCATGCCGATCAGTCATGAGCTGAAACTGGCGCACGGTATCGCCGAGTGCCTGGATTACTACCGCGACATCGGTGAGCGGCGTAACGCGCTGCCGTATGAAATCGACGGCGTGGTGTTCAAGGTCAACAGCATCGCCTCCCAGCGCGAACTGGGTTTTCGCGCCCGTGAGCCGCGTTGGGCCATCGCCCACAAATTCCCGGCGATGGAAGAACTCACCGAACTGCTCGATGTGGAATTCCAGGTCGGCCGCACCGGGGCGGTGACGCCGGTGGCGCGCCTGAAACCTGTCAAGGTCGCGGGTGTCACGGTGGCCAACGCCACGCTGCACAACATGGATGAAGTGGCGCGCCTGGGCTTGATGATCGGCGACACGGTAATCATCCGCCGCGCCGGTGACGTGATTCCGCAAGTGGTGCAAGTGGTGATGGAACGCCGCCCTGACAATGCGCGAGCGGTGCAGATCCCGGAACAGTGTCCGGTGTGCGGCTCCCATGTCGAGCGCACGCAACTGATCAAGCGCAGCAAGGGTCGTGAGACGGTCAGCGAGGGTGCGGTGTACCGCTGCGTCGGCCGCCTGGCCTGTGGCGCGCAACTCAAGCAGGCAATCATTCACTTCGTTTCCCGTCGCGCCATGGACATCGAAGGCCTGGGGGAGAAAAGCGTCGAGCAGCTGGTCGACGAAGGCCTGGTGAGTTCGCCGGCCGATCTGTACGCCCTGACGTTCGAGCAGATCGTCGATCTGGAAGGCTTTGCCGAACTGTCGAGCAAGAACCTGCTCGGTGCCATCGAAGACAGCAAGAAACCGGGCCTGGCGCGGTTCATCTACGCCCTCGGGATTCCCGATGTCGGCGAGGAGACCGCCAAGGTTCTGGCCCGCTCCCTGGGTTCGCTGGAACGGGTGCAACAGGCCTTGCCACAGGTGCTGACGTACTTGCCGGATGTTGGCCTGGAAGTCGCGTACGAGATCCACAGCTTCTTTGAAGACGCACATAACCAGCAGGTGATTGCTGATTTGCTCAGGCATGGCATGCAGATTCAGGATCAGGGCGAGTTGGGTGCCGGGTTTTCGGCGAGCACCACGCTCGGCGGTTTCCTCGACAAGCTGCATATTCCATCGGTCGGTCCGGGCGGGGCGCAGAAACTGGCGGACAAATTCGGCTCGCTGCAGGCGGTGATCGGCGCTGACTGGCTCGATATGCGCCAGGCGCTGCCGGAGAAGCAAGCCAATTCGGTGCGCGAGTTCTTCGCGGTCGAGGCCAATCGCCAACTGGCCGAAGCGGCCGAGAAGCAACTGGCCGATTTCGGCATGCACTGGCAGAGCGAGAAGAAGGTCGTCGAAGGCTTGCCGCTGGCCGGGCAGACCTGGGTGCTGACCGGCTCGCTGGAGCTGATGAGTCGCGATATCGCCAAGGAAAAACTCGAAAGCCTGGGGGCCAAGGTCGCTGGCTCCGTGTCAGCCAAGACCCATTGCGTGGTGGCCGGGCCGGGCGCGGGCTCCAAGTTGACCAAGGCCAATGAGCTGGGCCTGAAGGTGCTGGATGAAGAGGCGTTTGTCGGTTTCCTGAAGGATCACAACATCCCGATCTAGCACGAAGCCTGTGGCGAGGGGGCTTGTCGGGTCGCCGCACCGCCCCGTTGGGCTGCGAAGCGGCCCCCATCTTTTTCCAGCAGCACCTGGTTCACTGGTTTTGCGACGGCTTCGCCGCCGAACGGGGCGGTACGGCGATCCGACAAGCCCCCTCGCCACAAAAAGCGGTTTATCACCAAGGTATGTTGAGGTTGGGAACGATCACGTCACGGTAATGATCTAGTCTCTGCAAGCCCCCGGGAGAGATCGCCATGTACCGTTTCTTCGAGCAGCTCAGTTCGCGCATTGCCGCACCGTTCAAGGGCGAAAGTTCGCGCAACAGCAAGGTCTGGTCCTGTCGTTGCGGGCAGTCGCTGTTCTTTCGCAACAGCCAGTGCCTGGCGTGTTCGGCAGCCCTTGGATATCAGCCTGAGCAAAGCCGCTTGTCTTCGCTGCAACCGGGCGAGCGCCCCGACACCTGGTTGCTCGACGCCGATCCGGAGGCGGGTGCGTTCCGCCGCTGCGCCAATCTCGATTCACCTGCAGCGTGTAATTGGCTGCTCCCGGTCAGTCATCACGAAACCTTGTGCATGGCTTGTAGCTTGAGTCGCACGATTCCCGACCTGTCGATAACGGACAATCACGAACGCTGGCGTAAGGTGGAAACCGCCAAACGTCGCTTGGTGGCGCAACTGGTCAGCCTTGGATTGCCCGTCATCCCGAAACGCGTGGATGAAGAAGCCGGCCTTGCGTTCGATTTCATCGGCGTCGACCTTGAGGGCAAGCTGCCGACCACCGGCCACGCCAATGGCCTGATCACCCTCGACATCAAGGAGGCAGACGATGCCCATCGCGAGCAGGTGCGAGTGCAAATGCGCGAGCCCTATCGCACGCTGCTCGGGCATTTCCGTCACGAGGTCGGACATTACTATTGGGACCGATTGATCGCCAACAGCCATTGGCTTGAGCCGTTTCGTGGATTGTTTGGCGATGAGCGCGCCAGCTATGCCGATGCCCTCGAGCGACATTATGAGCAGGGCGCACCGCTCGGCTGGC
Organism: Pseudomonas sp. GM49; assembly: GCF_000282355.1. GTDB lineage: Bacteria > Pseudomonadota > Gammaproteobacteria > Pseudomonadales > Pseudomonadaceae > Aquipseudomonas. The sequence continues at coordinate 583 of NZ_AKJL01000012.1, read as the reverse complement.
AGCAGCACTACGTCAGCGCCTACGCGGCCATGCACCCATGGGAAGACTGGGCGGAAACCTGGGCGCATTACCTGCACATGATGGATGCGGTGGACACCGCGTTGGGCTTTGGCATGAGTGCCCGGGAATGGGACTTCGACTATCAGCCGTTTGCGCTGGATACCCTCTACGATCCACTGCATCCCGGCGGCGCGGCTTTTCTGTCGTTCGTCAATGCGTGGATCGAGCTGGCGGGTATGCTCAATGAACTGTCACGCAGCATGGGGCAGCCGGATTTCTATCCGTTCGTCCTGCCGCCGGCGGTGATTGCCCGGCTGCACTTTATTCACCTGGTGATTCAGCAGGAGGGCGGCAGGGCGGACGAGGTGCTTCAGGTGCAATAGCAAGTGCTTGAACCCCTTCATATTTTTTATCCGAAACCAACGGTTGTAACTTCGCCTCAGATAGGTACAATGGCGCGGCTCGCCGACAGGTGAGCGTCGTTATGGTGACCCCATCGGTCCCCCCGCAACGATCAGCCGTGAACCCGGTCAGGCCTGGAAGGGAGCAGCCGCAGCGGTGACATTGTGTGCCGGGGTGTGGC
>NZ_AKJL01000011.1 GCF_000282355.1 Pseudomonas sp. GM49 | reverse complement strand
CCACTGCCGCCGCCTCCACCACCGCCGCCGCCACTTCCGCCACCACCACCGCCACTACCCCCTTCCTTGGCCTGAGCACTGGAAACTCCAGACAGGCTGTCCGGAATCAATACGGTAGACGCCGACAGAACCGCGCCAATAGCTACTGCCAGTAAAAGCTTATTGATGAGCATGTCGTTCTCCGTCTTTTTATTCAGATTGGAACGTTGATGAACATTGCAATGTGCTGCTTTTTTTCCCCGTGGGAACCTGATGAACAGTTCAACGCACCGATTTATTCGGCCGGAACGTTGAAAAAGAATTCAATTTACAGCCGGGGCCTCTTCCCAAGGGTCAGTGAATGCTCGAGGCCAGTTCGAAAATCGGGATGTACATCAGGATCACGATCACCCCGATCAACAGGCCGATGAAGGTCATGAGCAGAGGTTCGAACAGGCGCACGAACCATTCGATCCAGCGGCTGATTTCTTCGTCGTAGAAGTCGGCGCTGCGCTCCATCATCTGCCCGAGGTTGCCGGACTGTTCGCCGGCGCGCAGCAGGCGCAGGGACACGGGGGTCACCAGGTGATTGAGTTCCAGCGCGGCAGAGAGCGATTGCCCCTCGCGCACCCGCTCGCAGGCCTGGTCCAGGCGCGCGCGGGAGGCGACGGAGAGCAAGCCACGGACCATGCCCATGGCGGTAACCAGGGGAATGCCGCCTTGCAGCAGAATCCCCAGCGAACGGTAGAAGCGCGCCAGTTCATACATGAAGATGCGCTGATGCACCGCGGGGAGTTTTTCGATCAGGCGGTCCAGTCCCCGACGAAAGGCTGGTTGGCGCTGGAGAAGTGTGAGGGCGACGATGATGGCCAGCAAGCCACCGAAGAATTCGCCCTGGTGGGCGTGAAGGAACATGCCGCTACTCATCAGGATCTGCGACAACCAGGGCAGGTTCGACCCCAGCCCTTCGAACACCAGGCTGAAGCGCGGTACAACATAACCCATCAGAAACAACACTACGCCACCGCCCACCACCAGCAACAGCATGGGGTAGATCGACGCGCTGATGATCTTCTGGCGAACCTCGTCCATACGCTGGCGATAGCTGACATATCGGCCCAGGGCATCGCCGACGGCACCGGTCTTTTCACTGGACTGCACCAGCGCAACGTACAGTGGGGGGAACACGGCCGACAGCTGGCTCAATGCCTGGGAAAACGATTTGCCCTCGTAAAGCAAGCGCACCAGCTCGCTCAAGGTTTTGCGGGCTTGTGGCGCGCTTTCCTTTTCCGCCAGGCTTTCCAGCGCATCGATCAACGGCAGGCCGGCATTGAGCAACGTGGTCAGTTCCTGGCTGAACAACACCAGGTTGAAGGTCTCGCGTTGCTTGAGACGCAATGCGCGCCAATGCCGCTCGGCGTGCAGGCTGACAACCCGCAGGCCCTGGTCTTCGGCGATGCGCCTGGCTTCGCTGTGCCCCGGTGCCTCGACGGTCATTGAAACGACACCGGCCTTGCCGACGGCTTTGAGATGAAAGCGCATGGTCGCCATTCCCGTCAGTTCCAGTTGGTGACTTCGGCGTTCTCGCCTTCGCCACCGGGCTGCCCGTCCTTGCCCATGGACAACAGGTCGTACTCGCTGTTTTCACCGGGATAGCGATAGGTGTAGTTGTGGCCCCAAGGGTCTTGCGGGAGTTTTTTCTGCAGGTACGGGCCGGTCCAGTGCGGTTCGTCGGCAGGGGCAGTGACCAGCGCCTGCAAGCCTTGTTCGGTCGACGGGTAATGGCCGACCTCCAGGCGGTAAAGGTCCAGGGCCTTGCTCAAGCCTTCTATTTGCGCCTTGGCCACTTTCACTTCGGAACGACCGAGTTGGGCGAAATACTTCGGCGCCACGATGCCGGCCAACAACCCCAGCACCACCAGCACCACCAACAGTTCGAGCAGGGTGAACCCACTCTGGGTTCGCCGGGCATGACACAGTCGCTGATTCATGATGACCTCCTACCGTCGGCAGCACAGTTGCTATGAAACTGCATGCAATTGCCATGCTCACGGTTGATGCCCCTTCTGTACCCCACGTGCTACGGGCCTTCTCACTTACGGCACAGTGCTTGCGTATGGCTGTTTCACGACTGGCCATTGGGGCAATTCCCCCAATTTTCGGGGCCGGGAAGGGGAGTTATAACCATGAAATCACTCACCACCGGGTTGCTGGGTCTTCTTCTGTTGACCGGCGCCGTACAGGCCGATGTGTTCGTTTCCGTGGACGCCAAAGGCAACTATGTCCTGTCCAATGTCCACCGCCCCGGACGCCACTATGAACGGGTGATCCATGAGCCCGATGCGACGGTCGTCAGCCTCGACCAACAACCGCAGATGATCGCCGCGCAACCCTATGCCGAGCTGGTGTCGGCGGCGGCCACGGCCAACGAACTGCCGGCAGCGCTGCTGCACGCGGTGATCAAGACCGAATCCAGATACAACGCCCGTGCTACCTCGCCCAAGGGCGCTCGCGGTCTGATGCAGCTGATGCCCGCCATCGCCCGCGAAATGGGGGTGACCAACGTCTACGACCCCAAGGCCAACATCCAGGGCGGCGCCCGCTATCTCAAACGCCTGATGACGATGTTCGACAACGATATCCGCCTCGCCGTGGCGGCCTATAACGCCGGCCCGCAAGCGGTGCTCAGCCGGGGCAACGTGGTCCCGCCGTTCGCCGAAACCCAGCGTTATGTGCCCAGTGTGCTGAACCAGTATCGGCGTTTGCAGGGTTTGTCCGCGGATGAGCCGCTGTGATCGAAACCCCAGGGCGGTTTTCCCCAATAGTGGGGAATAGTGGCCCCGGCAAAAAAGTGGGTGGATTGGGTGGGGAATATCCCCCGGCTTATCAAGTCGTGAATATAACTATTTGATTTGTAATATATTTTTTTGTGGCATGCGGATTGCTCCGCACGTTTTGTCGAGAAGTGTTCCCCGACAGCCCGCAGCGAGGCCCGAGTCCATGATCGGCATATCCCACGCTTCGTCCTTGATCAATTTGCTGCGGGTAGCTGCCGGCGATTGCCTGACCTTCAAGCTGCAGAACCTGCTGGCCTCCCACAAGGGGCGGGCAAGGCAGGAACAGATCGGTAAAGAGGAATGATGTTATGGACAGGACCATCACAGTCGCTGGCAGCGCGGTGATTCTCGGGATGGCCTTGATCGGGTTCGGGGTATGGCGGACCGTGCCCCCGACTGCGCTCGACGAAGTCGCCTTGCCCGATACCTGGAGCGGCCGGACGCTGGAGCGTGACAGGGTTTCGGTGGCCCTTGATGTAAAGCCCCCGGCCAAAGACGGTGTACTGCGTGAGGCTGGCGTTGCCGACGTGCAATTTCGTGTGACGCACAAAGCCCCCGGCCAACCCTTGTCTGGCGTCGCGCCGGGTGTTCGGGTCATGCCCGGCGATACCCACTGAGAGGAAACTGACATGAACCGATTCGCGCATCGCGGCTTGCTGACGTTCTGCCTGTTGGCCTTCGGTATTGACCAGGCGCTGGCTCACTCGGCGGACGAGCACGACATGGCGGCCAAAAAGGCCAGCCCGGAAACCGTCCGTATCAAGTTTGCCGACGTGACCCTGCTGGACGAGAACGGCAAGGTCGTCAGCCTGGAAAAAGACCTGGTGAGCAATAAGATCGTGGTCATGGGCTTCATCTACACCAGCTGCACCACGGTCTGTCCGGTGATGTCCTCAATCATGGGCAAGGTGCAGAAACAGTTGGGGGCGCGGGTCGGCACTGAGGTGCAACTGGTGTCGATCAGCATCGACCCGCAGCGTGATGATCCCCAACGCTTGAATGATTACGCCCGTACCTTCCAGCAGGGGCCGGGCTGGAGCTGGCTGACCGGTTCGCCGCTGTCGGTCGATGCCACCCTCAAGGGCCTGGGCGCCTACAGCGGTGGCTTCGAGAACTACTCGCCGCTGATTCTGGTGGGGGACGGCAACAACCGTTTCTGGACCCGCTACTACGGTCTCACCGAACCGACGGAGCTGGCCCGGGCCGTCGAGAGGCTCAGAGGTGAACGCAACGCCCACGCCAAGCACACCGCCATCGCCATGGAGCATCAGCCATGAGCGCCATCGCCGGGGTCGCCCAGGGCGTCCGTTACTGCATTTTCAGTTCAACGGCATTTGCCCATGAAGGCCATGAGCTGGCCACGTCCGCTGCGCGACCGTCCACCGACACCCATGACGTGAAAACCCGGTTTACCGACACATCGATGCAGGACCAGAACGGCATCACCTTTATCTCCCTTACCAGTGATCCGCTGCGGGACACCCCGGCGGTACTCAAGGCTTACACCTTGAAACAGGGCATCGATGGGCCCCACTGGTTTTTTCTTACCGGCGACAAGGTGCAAGTGGACCTTGTATTGGGTCGCATCGGCCAGATCGTGCCGACCCCCGAACAGCACTCCACCCAGTTGATCGTCGGTGACGTGGCGAACAGGCGCTGGAGCAGAACCCGTCCCGATGCCCCGGCCACCGCCATTGCCCAGCGTTTGCAGTTGCTGACAATGCCCGTGGCCAGCCGCTGAGCCACGGCCATGAATACTGCCCTCGTCCTTGGCCTGTTGCTCTTCGGCGGCATCGCGCTCACCGCCCAGGCGCTGCCGCTGAGTCTCAGCGAAAGTGCCGGCAAGCGGCTGTACTACGAAGGCGTGTCGGCCAGCGGCGAGCCGATCATGGTTCGGGTCGGCGCATCGGACATGCTGTTGCCGGCCACTCGCCTGCCGTGCGCCAATTGTCATGGCGAAGACGGCCTCGGGCACCCGGAAGGCGGGGTGCGACCGCCGGACCTGAGCTGGTCGAGGCTGGCCAACAGCCATGACCAGCAGCACATCAACGGCCGCAGTTATCCGGCCTACAGCGACAGCACCCTGGCGCGGGCGGTGCAGGAGGGGCGCGACCCCGGCAACAACCTGCTCGATCCGGCGATGCCACGGTTCGTGTTGTCGATGAACGATCAACGCAACCTCACGGCGTACCTCAAGCGCCTGGCCGAAGACCGCGATCCGGGCCTGGCCCCCGACAGTCTGCACCTGGGCACATTGTTGCCGGGCTCCGGGCCATTGAGCGAGGAGGGCGCCACGGTGGCGGCGGTGCTCAATGGCTGTGTGGCGCTTATCAACGAGGCGGGCGGCATTCATGGCCGGCAGTTGCGCCTGACCATCCTCGACCCTGGCGCCGACCGCGCCAGTGCTGAAAAGGCGCTGAACCGGTTGATCGATGAAGAGCGGGTGTTTGCCCTGATCGCACCGCTGGCGCCGGCATTGGACGTGGACTTCGCCGTGCGTCTGGAACAGGCCGGCATTCCCCTGATCGGGCCGCTGTCCTTGCAGGGCAGGCCCCACGCCAGCCCGCAGATATTCGAACCGCTGCCGGGGCTTCGCGAGCAATTGATCGCCCTGGCCGACTACGCCGGTGCCAGCCTGCGGGTGCTGCAGGGACCGACACTGATCGCCTATCCGGACGAGTCCGGCCAACAGCTGGCTGCGCAGGAGCTCAGCCAGTACTTGCAGGGGCACGCCTGGCAAAAGGTGCGTCTGCAAGCCTATGACCCGACCGGGGATGATTTGCCCCTGGGGTCACGCTCGGTGTTTTACCTGGGCAGCAGCAGCGGCTTCAGTCGTCTGGCCGAGCGCTTGCAAACGGCGGGGCAGGTGCCTTACCTGTTCGCCGCCTCGAACCAGGTGGCAGGCAATTTGATGCAGGTGCCCAGCGGATTTTCCCGGCGGGTGTTCCTGGCCTATCCGTTCGTGCCCAGCGACTGGACCCTGGCCGGGCGCCAGGCTTTGACCCGGTTGCGCGAACACCAGGGCCTCGGCGGCCAGCACGCGGTGCTGCAAGTGGGCGCGTTCAGTTCGATGATGCTGCTCAGCGAAGGCATGAAGCAGGCCGGGCGCGATGCCAGTCGCGAGAAGCTGGTCAGTGCCCTGGAAGGCCTGCGTGACTTCGATACCGGGCTGACGCCGCTGATCAGCTTTGGTCCGGGCCGGCGCCTGGGCTTGAGCGGTGCCCATATCGTCACGGTGGATCTGCCGGGCCAGCGTTTCTATCTGGTCGCCCCCTATAAAAAACCCGTGGCCGCTACACCCTGACCGGAGGCCGATGATGAAACTCAACAGCTTGCTGGTCCTGCTGACGCTGTGGGTGCCCAAGGCGTGGTGCAGCAATGGCCCGGCCGCGGCGCGGGTCAATGGCGAGGAAGTTTCCCGGTTGTGCCCGGTGCAGACGCTTCCACTGTCGAAAACACGGGGCTACGCTTAACCGGAGTGAGGGTGTCGGCGCCATTGCGCTCGCGCAATCGAATCGAGCGAGTTGACGATGAATATGGGGGGGCCCCAAAAGTGGGGAAAAAACGTCAATGCCAATCCGGTCGCTTTCCCCGTTTTTGGGGGATAGGATTTCTGTACAAGAAGGCATTGTTTTTTTAATTCAAGGACATGAAGACCTAAAATTACCGGTGCTCGGCCTGGCATGAAGTGTGCGTTAGTCCTCTCAGGGCGTGCACTCCGTCAGGTTTAAAAACCGGACCTGCGGTTACAAGGAGTCCACCTTGTTGAACAAAATACTGGTTGTTGATGACGAACAGTTGCTGGCGGAAAACCTCCAGGGTTACCTGCAGGCGCAAGCACTGGAAGTCCGGATTGCCCACGACGGTGCGCAGGGAATCGCTGAAGCTGACGATTTCGCACCCGATGTGATGGTGTTCGATTACCGCTTGCCCGATATGGAAGGCTTTCAGGTGCTCGATGCCGTCCGCCGGAACAGGAAGTGTCATTTTGTGCTGATCACAGGGCACCCCACCGCGGAGGTTTGCGAGCGGGCCCGGCAACTGGGAGTCAGCCATATCCTGTTCAAACCGTTTCCATTGGTGGAGCTGGCCCGTGCAGTGCTTGATCTTCTGGGCAGGCAGCGCGAACCCAAAACGGGTGTGAGCACTTGCGAGGGATTCGTCGAACGACGCCAAAGCAAGAACGAGAGTTTCCCGCTGCAGTTGTACGACGGTAGTTGGGTGCTTGCTGATCGCCGAAAAAGTTCATCGGCCTCCATGGCGCCAGACGACGAACAAATGCTCACCGGGGAGTAGTGGCGCGACAAGCCGTTCCGGCCCCCGCCGAAATTGCTCGCCGCGCCGACAGGGCTCTAAGCCCCGTGCGTTGGAGAGCAAGTCATGGACCGTCTATCCCTTGTCGTAGAACCGGCGCAACTGGAATGTGTACCGACTCGTTTTACCAGTGAACAACTGGCCCAGGCCCGAGCCCTGGCCACCAGTTCCGGCGAACGGATGCTGGATGCACTCGCAGCGTTGAGTGAACTGGCCCCCATGCCCTTCATCCAGTGCCTGGGCGCAACCCTGCACTACCCGGTGCTCGACACCAACAGCCTGTTCAGTTCCACCCCGGTGTTCGACCGGGTGACCCTGGCTCAATGCCTCAAGCGCGAATTCATCCTTCTGCGCCGTGACGATGCGGTCATCGGTGTGTTCGCCGACCCCTTCGACAGCGCACGCCTGGCCTGGATCGATGAATGCCTGCACGGCGCGCCGCTGTACCTGGTGCATGCCGATGACCTGAAGGCCTACCTGGCGCGTCACGAAGAAAGCTTCCATGCGGTGGAGTCGCTCAACGCCCAGAGCGACGCCGGCGCAGAAATCGATAACCTGCAAAGCCTGTCCCTGACCAGCATCAGCGAAGATTCCAGCGTGGTGGTCAAACTGGTCAACTCGACCCTGTACGACGCGCTGAAAATGCACGCCAGCGACATCCACCTCGGCACCACCGGCAGCGGCCTGGTGATCAAGTACCGGATCGATGGCGTGCTCAACAACATCAGCAAGATCCAGGGCAGCGAGTTCGCCGAGCAAGTGATTTCCCGGGTCAAGGTCATGGCCGAACTGGACATCGGCGAAAAACGCGTGCCCCAGGATGGCCGCTTCAAGATCGGCATCAGCGGCCGGCAGATCGACTTCCGGGTGTCGATCATGCCGAGCATTTTCGGCGAAGACGCGGTGCTGCGGGTACTCGACAAACAGGACCTGGCAGACAAGGTCTGCGGCGTGCAACTGCAGGCCCTGGGCTTTGAAGAAGAGACCCTGCGCCAGCTGCGCCGGCTGGCCGCCGAACCTTACGGCATGGTGCTGGTGACCGGGCCTACCGGTAGCGGCAAGACCACCACCCTGTACGCGATGATCACCGAGATCAACCACGGCGTGGACAAGATCATCACCATTGAAGACCCGGTGGAGTATCAACTGCCGGGTGTGCTGCAAATCCCCGTCAACGAGAAGAAAGGCCTGACCTTCGCCCGGGGCCTGCGCTCGATCCTGCGGCATGACCCGGACAAGATCATGGTCGGTGAAATCCGCGACCCGGACACCGCACAGATCGCCGTGCAATCGGCGCTCACCGGTCACCTGGTGTTCACCACCATCCACGCCAACAACGTATTCGACGTGATCGGCCGATTCACCCAGATGGAAATCGATCCCTACAGCCTGGTCTCGGCGCTCAATGCCGTGCTGGCCCAGCGCTTGATCCGCCTGGTCTGTACCAGCTGCAGCAGCCCTTACAGCCCGACAGAAGAAGAGCTGGAGGTCTCGGGGCTTGATCGGCAAAAGGTCGCTCACTACCAGTTCGTCCACGGCAAGGGCTGCGGGCATTGCCGGGGCACCGGTTATCGCGGGCGTAGCGCGATTGCCGAGCTGCTGCACCTGGACGACGAATTGCGGCAAATGATCGTCGAGCGCCAACCGATCTCGAAAATCAAGGCCCATGCCTGCAAGCGTGGCTTGCGCCTGTTGCGCGAGTCGGCGCTGGAGATGGTGGAACAAGGCCGGACCACGCTCGAGGAGATCAATCGTGTCACTTTTATCTCGTGAGCAATTTGTCGCCGTGCTCGGCGCCAGCGGTGTAGGTCTGGGGCAACGGCAAGGCAGTGCAACCCATTGGCTGGGCAGCGTCGGCTACATTGACGAAGGCTTCCAGGCCTGGACGGTGGCTCTCGACACCCTCGACCGTTTGTTGGCCGAACACACCGTTGCCAGGGCGGAACTGACCGTGGTGATCTCGGGGCACTTCAGCCGCTATTGCCTGGTGCCCTGGAGCGATCAGATCAGCAGCCCGGCCGAATTGCTCGCCTTCGCCCAACTGTGTTTCGAAGACCTCTACGGTGCCCCGACGCAACCCTGGAGCCTGGTGCTCTCGGCCGAACCCGCCGGTTACGACCGCATCGCCACCGCGCTGCCACAGGACTTGCTCGAACGCCTGCGCGCCCTGGTCAATGCTCGCGGTTTGCGCCTGCGTTCGGTGCAGCCGTACCTGATGGCGGCGTTCAACCATTTCGATAAAAGCTTTGAGGTCGGGGACTTCCTGTTCGTGGTCGCCGAACCGGTGCGCAGTGTGTTGCTGCTGGCCCGGGAAGGGCGCTGGGCCTCGGTGCGCTCGGTCGGCAGCAGCGACAGCGATGCCGCACTGACCGCGCTGATCGGCCGTGAAAGCCAGTTACAGGCTTCCACCAGCGAACGGCCGTTGAATGTCTACCTGCATGCACCGGCGCGCATCGATTCGTATCCCGACGTGCCCGGTGTGCATCTGCGCACCCTCGAAGAAGACCGGACTGGCGTACGCGATTGCCTGTACGTTATGTCTCGGGCGGTGGCCTGACATGCGCCCCCTGATGCTCGACTTTCAGCCGCGCCGCCGTGCAGGTCCCTTGGGCTGGAGCCTGCTGGCCGGTGGCGTGGTGCTGACCCTGACTTGCGCTCTGGTGCAACAACACCTGAGCAACGAGGCCGAACAACAGCAAGGTCATCTGCAAACCACACAGCGGGTGCTCACCGGCGATACCGGCAGCACGCTCAGCCTGACCCCGGCGCAAATCCGCGAGCAGGCGCAGAACCTGGCGGAGATGCGCAAGGTCTCCCAGCAGTTGCGCCGCCCCTGGGAGCGCCTGTTCGCCACCCTCGAAGCCATGCCGAGGGACAACATTGCCCTGCTGGCCCTGACCCCGGACGCCCGCAAAGGTCAGGTGCGGATCAGTGCCGAGGCGCTGGACCTGGAGGCCATGCTCGATTTCCACCGCCGCCTCGAAGCCAGCGACGAGCTCTCCGACGTGTCACTGCTGAGCCACGAAATTGTCGCCAACGTGCCGGAACACCCGGTGCAGTTCAGCCTGTTGGCGACCTGGGAGATCGGCGATGCAAATCCATAAATTGATCGTCCACGAATACCTGCAAGGCCTGGGCATTCCGGGGCTGGCAGGGCTGGCCATGCTGGTGCTGGCGCTGAGCTATGGCCTGGTCGGGTTGCTGCCGGACTGGGAGTCGCTGCAAAGCCTCAGCCAGCAGACTCGCGAAGCCACCGAGTATCTGGCCAAGGTCGAAGACGGCAGCGTGGCTGCGCCGGTGGTGCCACAGCGTCAGCTCGACGATTTCCGCAGTAAATTGCCGTCCCAGCCTCAGGCCACCTTGGCCATCGACAAGATCTACGCCCTGGCTGCCCAGGAACGCATCACCTTGTCCCGGGGTGAATATTCCCTGGGCGTGGACCCCAAGACGCACCTGGCCCGTTATCAGATTCTGCTGCCGGTACGTGGCAGCTATCCGCAACTGCGGCGTTTCCTGCACGCCTTGCTCGGCCAGTTGCCGGCGGTGGTGCTGGAGGATGTGGAGTTTCAGCGCAAGAACATCGCCGATACCGACCTGACCGGGCGGATCCGCATGACCCTTTACCTGTCGAGGTCATGATGAATACCAAACGAGTGGCGGGTTGGGTGGCGTTCTTGGGTGTAGCGGCAGTGCTCGCCTGGTTCCCCGAATACTTCAAACAGGCTGACGACAGTGACCCTGCGGTGGCCGTCGTGGCCACGCCAGCCAAGGTCAAGGCCCCTGGTGCAGCGGCGGCGGCATCGACCGCCGCTGCGGTAGCGCCGATCAAGGACCTGAGCCCGGCAGGCGACCTGTTCGCCGCCCGCAGCTGGAAAGCCGCGCCGGCCCTCGGCACCGTCACGGAACAACCGGTAGACGTTACTCCGGTGGTGCAAGTCCCCACTGCACCGCCGTTGCCCTTCCAGTTTGTCGGCAGGCTGGATGACCGTTCCGATCTGCAGGTGTTTTTGCAGAACGGCGAAAAAATATACGTCGTGCGCAAAGGGGATGTCATCGACCAAACCTGGCGGATCGAGCGGATTTCCAATGAGGAACTGAGCCTGGTCTACCTGCCGCTGCATTTATCTCAGACCTTGTCTGTGGGGAGTACGGAATGAACAAATCCCGTTTGCTGATGAGCCTGTGTCTCTGTGCAGGGCTGGCCGCGTGCAGTTCAGCGCAGGTTGCCAGGGATGAAGCTTCCGCCCTGATCGAATCGGGCCAGTACGAAGCCGGCCTGGCCCGCATCGAAGAGGGATTGCGTGAAAACCCTCGCGATACCGATCTGCACATGGCCCTCAACAACGCTCGGACCCTCGCCGTGAAGGCGCTGCTGGCCCAGGCCGACATGGACCGGGCCCAGCGTAATTTCGCCGGGGCCCGCATGACTTACAGCCGGGTCTTTAACATCGAACCGAACAACCGTCGTGCCCAGGATTCCCTGCGCCAGCTCGACTATCTGCGCAGCATGGATGAGAAACTCGAACTGGCCCGTGGCGACCTGCGTCGCGGTGACATCTACGGTGCCGACCGCCAGGTCAAACAGATTCTCGAACTGGACCCGAAGAACGAGGGGGCTCTGGAACTGCAAGACAGCATCCGCCTGGTGCAGAGCCGCAACGTGGTGCCGTACCCGCAGTTGCGCACGCGCCTGGACCGGCCGGTGACCCTGGAGTTTCGCGAGGCCAACCTCAAAACCATTTTCGAAGTGCTGTCCCAGGTCGCCGGCCTGAACTTCATCTTCGACAAGGATCTGCGCCCGGACATGAAAGCCACGATCTTCGTACGTGACGTGCGAATCGAAGACGCTGTGGAGCTGCTGCTGCAACAGAACCAGCTGCATCAGAAAGTGGTGAATGAAAACACCTTGCTGATCTATCCGGACTCGCCGCAGAAGCTCAAGGATTATCAGGAGCTGGTGATGCGCACCTTCTACCTGACCAGCATCGATGCCAACACCGCGCTGAACATGATCAAGACCATGCTCAAGACCCGCGACGTGTTTGTCGATGAGCGCCTCAACACCCTGACCATGCGCGATACCGGTGATGCGGTGCGCATGGCGGAAAAACTCCTGCAATCCCAGGACCAGTCCAACCCGGAAGTGGTGCTGGAAGTGGAAGTGATGGAGGTCGCCCGCCAACGCATTCTCGACCTTGGCCTGCAATGGCCCAACACCTTCGGCGTGGTCAACAGCGACGGCTCGGCGGTGACCATTCTTGATCAACTCAAAGGCATCGACTCCAGCCGGATTACCATCTCGCCATCGCCACAGGCCAAGATCAATGCCCAGGACAAGGACATCAACACCCTGGCCAGCCCGGTGATTCGGGTCAGCAACCGCGAACAGGCGCGCATCCACATCGGTCAGCGCGTGCCGATCATCAGTGCCACCTCGGTGCCTTCGACCCAGGGCCCGGTGATCACCGAAAGCGTGACCTACCTTGACGTCGGTCTCAAGCTCGAAGTGCAACCCATCGTGCACCTGAACAACGAAGTGGCGATCAAGATCGCGCTGGAAGTCAGTAACGCCACGCCGCTGACGCCAACCGCTCAGGGCACCATTCCGGTCCAGGTCGATACCCGCAACGCCCAGACCACCTTGCGTCTGCATGACGGCGAAACCCAGATCCTCGCAGGGCTCGTGCGCAACGACCACGGCGCCACCGGCAACAAGATTCCCGGCCTGGGTGACATTCCCGGCCTGGGTCGCCTGTTCGGCAGCAACAAGGATGACGTCAGCAAATCCGAACTGGTGCTGTCGATCACCCCGCGGATCGTGCGCAACCTGCCGTACCAGAGCCCGTCGGACATGGAATTCCCGACCGGCACCGAAACCAGCATGCACATCCAGGCACCGGACCGCTCGATGAGCACGACGGTTCAGAACGGCCCCATGAGCGCCCCGATCGCCACCACCGTCACCGTTGGGAAGCCTTGATCATGAACGCCCCGCAACGCGGTTTCAGCCTGATAGAAGTCGTGGTGACGCTCGCCCTGGTCGGCCTGCTGGCCGGCATGGCCGCACCGCTGACCGAGACGGTGGTGCGCCGGGGCAAGGAGCAGGATTTGCGGACCGCGCTGTACGAGATCCGCGATGCCATCGACGCCTACAAACAGGCCTTCGACGCTGGCTACATCGAGAAGACGATCGACAGCAGCGGCTAAC